>JAGLYT010000014.1 GCA_023132075.1 bacterium | reverse complement strand
CTGGTAGATTATAGTGCCGGACATGTTACTACCGAGGAAGCCAAGGTTTTAATAAAAATGATTGCTCAAAAATTAGGGAGTAAAGATTTTAATTTTTATCCGGGAATAAGTTATCGTCATCTGATGGTGTGGAGAAAAGGCAAAGATAAGTTAAAATGTATTCCTCCTCATAATATAACCGGAGGCTCGATTAAGAAGAATCTTCCGGCCGGTGAAGGCAGAAAAATATTGAAAGAAATGATGGATGATTCGTACCTTCTTCTGGATGGACATCCGGTAAATATGCAAAGAAGGGCACAGGGTAAAAATGCGGCAAATATGATCTGGCTGTGGGGACAGGGGAAAAAACCTTCTATGCCTACTTTTAAAGATAAATTTAATCTTACCGGTTCGGTTATTTCTGCGGTTAATTTACTCAAAGGTTTAGGTAAATATATTGGTTTAAAACCACTGGACGTTCCCGGTATTACAGGTTTTATTGATACTAATTATCAGGGTAAAGCTGATTATGCTTTGAAGTCTTTGCAAAAAAAAGACTTTGTATTTATTCATGTGGAAGCACCGGATGAAGCTGGGCATATGGGTGATATGAAAATGAAAATAAAGGCGATTGAAGATTTTGATGCATTAGTGGTGGGAAGAGTTTTGGAAGGACTGAAGGCTTTTAAAGAATATAAGGTATTAGTTTTACCTGACCATTTTACCCCTGTTTCTCTGAAAGCTCATTCACGTGAACCGGTGCCTTTTGCTATTTATGATTCGCGTGAGGAAAATAAAAATACATCTGAAAAGAGTAAAGGATTTTACGAAGAAGCTGCCCGGGAGGACGGTTTTTTTCTTGAAGAGGGATGGAAATTAATGGACTTCTTTATTAAGGGGAATCCTGATAATTAGTTGGATTTGATAAAAGTTAAAAGACAGTTAAAAGACGGTTTAATTGGTTTTATTAGTTAGATTGGTTAAAGGATAAAATAAAAAGACATAAGGATAGTCTATAGATGGAAACTACGGTTATGAATTAAAAGATTTGTCATTTGGGGTTATTATAAAACGGAGGATGTTTTGACGCTTATTGTTCAAAAATTTGGTGGCTCTTCGGTAGCTGATGCAGAAAAGATAAAAGCGGTAGCTAAAAGAATTATTAAAGCCAGAAAAAAAGGGTGTCAGGTGGTAGTGGTTGTTTCGGCAACCGGAAAAACCACTGATGAACTGCTAAAATTTGCTGCTAAAATTATTGATAATCCCTGCGAACGGGAAATGGATATGCTTTTATCTGCAGGGGAACAAATCTCCATCGCACTTTTGTCCATGGCTATAAAAGCGGAAAAATATGATGCTATTTCTTTAACCGGGGCACAGGCAGGTATTTGTACAGATAGCGTGCACAATAAGGCGAGAATTACCCGTATAGAAACAAAAAAGTTGAAAAAAGAATTAAAAAAAGGTAGAATAGTGGTTGTTGCCGGTTTTCAGGGGATAAGTTCGGGGGAGGATATTACTACCCTGGGAAGAGGTGGTTCGGATTTGACGGCGGTTGCTTTAGCCGCAGTATTAAAAGCGACGGTTTGTGAAATCTATACGGATGTAGCCGGGGTTTATACTGCTGATCCCCGAATGGTAAAAGAGGCGAAAAAAATTGATTATCTTTCTTTTGATGAAATGTTGGAAATGGCAGGATTAGGAACGCAGGTAATGCAGGCACGTTCGGTAGAGATGGCAAAAAAATTTAATATTGATTTGCATATTCGTTCTACTTTTTTGAAAGAAAAAGGAACGGTTGTTACCAAGGAGGTTTCTTGTATGGAGGATGTTGTAGTAAGTGGGATAGCTTCTGATTCTGATCAGGTAAAAATATCCATAACCAAATTGTCCGATAGGCCGGGTGTTGCCGCACAACTTTTTAATGCCTTGGGAAAAAAAGAAATTAATGTGGATATGATTATTCAGAGTTCGGCAAGGGATGGAGTGAATAATATTTCTTTTACCGTTTCCAGGACAGACCTTAAAAAAACTTTGGAAATAATGAATAAAATCAAGAAAAAATTAGGAGCGAAAGAGGTTTTTTATGATGCTCAAGTGGCCAAGGTTTCTTTGATCGGGGTAGGAATGAGAAGTCATGCCGGAGTAGCCAGCAAAATGTTTTCAATATTAGCAGCGGAAAAAATAAATATTGAAATGATTTCTACTTCGGAAATAAGAATTTCCTGTGTGATAGAAGAAAAGAATTTAATAAAAGCGGTAAAAGCATTGCATAGAAAATTTAAATTGGATCAAAAGTCGCCGGGGAAAAATATATCTACAAAAAAATCTTATGACTCAAACGATAATGTAAAGAGAAGAATTGAAGAAATTTGTAAAAATTAAGATTTAAAAAAATATTAAACAAAGAAGGACTTATGAAACAAATTAAACTTTATGATACAACTCTGCGGGACGGAAGTCAGAGTGAAGGGATATCTTTTTCCGTAGCTGATAAAATAAAAATAGCTAAAGAACTGGACAACTTTGGTATTCATTATATTGAAGGGGGATGGCCGGGCTCTAATCCTAAAGATATTTTGTTTTTTAAAAAAATAAAAGAAATTAAATTAAAAAATGCCCGCATAGTTGCTTTTGGAAGTACCCGGCGAATGCATAAAAAAGTTGAAGAAGATTTAACCCTTAAATATTTACTCAAAGCCGATACTTATGGAATAGCAATTTTTGGCAAAAGTTGGGATTTACATGTAAAATATGCTTTACGGACAACATTGGGTGAGAATTTAAAAATGATTTATGACTCAATTAAATATTTGAAGAACAAGAATAAAGAAGTGATTTATGATGCGGAACATTTTTTTGATGGCTATAAGGATAATCCTGATTATGCTTTAAGGACTTTAAAAGAGGCCCGGCGTGCAGGAGCGGATAATATTACTCTTTGTGATACTAATGGTGGGACAATGCCTGATGAAATGTCACGAATTGTAAAAAGAGTGATAAGAGAAATAAAAATTCCTTTAGGTATTCATACCCATAATGATGCGGATATGGCCGTAGCAAATTCTATTATTGCCGTAAAAAATGGTTGTAGTTTAGTTCAGGGAACAATTAATGGATATGGGGAGAGGTGTGGAAATGCTAATCTTTGTTCGATTATTCCTGCTTTAAAAATAAAAATGGGAATAAATTGTTTGTCTAACCAACAAATGAAGAAATTAACGGAAATGTCTCGTTATATAAGTGAAGTCGCTAATGTTATTCCTCATGACCATCAGCCTTATGTGGGGAATTCCTCTTTTACCCATAAAGCCGGAATACATGTTAATGCGGTGGAGAAAGAAGCAAAAACATATGAACATATTGAACCTGAAAAAGTGGGAAATAAAAGAAGAATTTTAGTGTCTGAACTTTCAGGGAAAAGTAATGTGTTATTTAAAGCGAGAGAATTGAATATTGATTTTACTAAAAACTCTCAAATGGTGGAAAATCTGCTTAAAAAGATTAAAAAATTAGAACAGGAAGGGTATCAGTTTGAAGGGGCGGAAGGCTCTTTTGAATTGTTGTTGAGAAAAGCTGCCCGGAAACATAAAAAATTTTTTGATTTAGAGGGATTTAAGGTAACTATAGAAAAAAACAGCAAAGGAAAATTAAATTCAGAAGCAATTATTAAGGTAAAAGTAAAGGGAGTTCAAGAACATACTGCCAGTGAAGGAGACGGCCCGGTTAATGCTTTAGATAATGCCTTACGAAAAGCATTGGAAAGATTTTATCCGGAGTTGAAAGAAATGAGTTTGACTGACTTTAAAGTAAGAGTAATTAATGCTGAAGGAGGAACGGAAGCAAAAGTCCGTGTTTTAATTGAATCGCAGGATAGAGAAGGAGCATGGAATACCATAGGAGTTTCGGAAAATATTATTGAAGCAAGCTGGCAGGCACTTGTAGATAGTGTTGAATATAAATTATTAAAAGAAATGGGTGAAAAATAGTTTGTTTATAAACAGACTGATTTTAATAAATTAGAAGTTTATTTTTTTTCACGGGGGAAGAAAGGGAGGGTGGGTTATGCGAAGTAATCGGGCAAAAAAAGGAATTGAAAGAACCCCAAATAGAGCATTGTTGTTGGCTACGGGGTTAAGTCGGGGTGACTTTAATAAACCATTTGTGGGAATTGCATCAGGGTTTACTGATTTAATTCCAGGTCATGTAGGGATGCGTGATTTAGAGCGGATGGTAGAAAGGGGAATAAGCAATGGGGGTGGTGTTCCTTTTGTTTTTGGAGTACCGGGAATTTGTGATGGAGTGGCTATGGGGCATATCGGTATGCATTATTCACTCCCTTCCAGGGAATTAATTGCTGATATAGTGGAATCTGTTGCCGAAGCACATGCTTTGGATGGGTTAATTCTTTTGACTAATTGTGATAAGATTACTCCCGGAATGTTAATGGCTGCTGCCCGGTTAAATATTCCGTGTATAGTTGTTACTGCAGGGCCGATGCAAGCGGGGGTTTATAAACAAAAGAAACGTTCTTTGGTCAAAGATACATTTGAAGCAGTAGGTAATTTCAAAGCTAAAAAAATTTCCCAGGATGTTTTGGAATCATTAGAAATGGAAGCCTGTCCGGGTCAGGGTTCTTGTCAGGGGTTATATACTGCAAATACAATGTCCTGCCTTACCGAAACTATGGGTATGTCGTTAATTGATTGTGCTACTGCTCTGGCTGGATCGGCTAAGAAAAAAAGAATTGCTCAGGCATCAGGGGAAAAAATTGTCGATTTGATTAAGCATAATGTAACTGCACGGAAAATTATGACCAAGGAAGCTTTTATTAACGCTATTGTTGTAGATATGGCTTTGGGAGGGTCTACTAATACAGTACTGCATTTACCGGCAATTGCCCGGGAAGCGGGAGTGGAATTACCGTTAAGTTTATTTGATGAAATTTCCCGAAAAGTTCCCCATATTGCTAACATTCGTCCGGGAGGAGAATATTTTATGGAAGATTTAGAATATGCCGGTGGAATAAAAGGGGTCTTATCGGTATTAAGAAATAAACTAAAGGATAATCGCACTGTTAGCGGTACTGATATTTTGGAAATTGCCAAAATGGCTAAAATAGAAAATTCGGAAGTCATTAGAAGTCAGAAAAATGCCTATCATAAAGAAGGGGGGATTGCTATCCTTTATGGTAATTTAGCTCCTGACGGATGTGTTGTAAAACAATCAGCGGTTAAAGAAAAAACGATGAAGTTTTCAGGGAAAGCGATTGTTTTCGAAAGTGAAGAGCAGGCAATGAAAGCAATTATGGACAGGAAAATAAAGAAAGGGATGGTAATTGTTATTCGTTATGAGGGGCCAAAGGGTGGTCCGGGGATGAGAGAAATGCTTTCCCCTACCGCAGCTTTAATGGGAATAGGCTTGGGTGAGAAGGTTGCCCTAATTACCGACGGAAGATTTTCCGGCGGTACTCGAGGCCCTTGCATCGGGCATATTTCCCCCGAAGCAGTAGAAGGAGGGGCGTTGGCTATAGTGAAAAATGGAGATCTTATTCAGATAGATATTCCCAAGAGGAAGATAGGTGTCAGATTAACTGATATGGAAATAAAACTGCGATTGGCTAAGTGGAAGCCTCCTCAGATGAAAATAAAAAAGGGATATTTGAAAAGATACGCAAGGATGGTTTCTTCCGCAAACGAGGGAGCTGTGTTGAAATAAGCAAAGATTGCGAATGGCAAATGGCAAAAAATAGTCCGTCCGCCTTACTGACTGGCGAGACTGTCGTTCTGCTTTAGCAGTCGATAGTCCATAGACAAAGACAAAGAATAAAATACTAAATTCGTTTAAAATAGAGCGGACGGGAATAATGGTGGTTGTGGGAATCCGGTAGCCGCAGGCTTTAGCCTTTGTAGGGGAAGGAGACACGGATTACCTTTGAATTGTTACAATTGATAATTTGGAAAAGTATGTATTTGAAGGCTTGGTGGATGTTGATTTAGAAGAAATTATTACAGTAAAAACGTCCTCCTTAGGCGGACGACTACCAAAAAATAAAACATTTTTGACATTACGAACAAGGGTAAAGGGAGGAACAGATGAAGTTAACAGGAGCGCAGATTTTTGTGGAATGTCTTAAGGAACAAAAGGTAGAGGTACTTTTTGGAATTCCCGGGGGGGTGCTTTTACCTATTTTTGATGTACTCTATGATGCACCGATAAAATTTATTCTTGCCCGTCATGAGCAAGGTGCAGCTCATATGGCTGATGGATATGCCCGTGTTACCGGTGAAGTAGGGGTTTGTATTGCTACTTCGGGGCCGGGTGCTACTAATCTTACTACAGGTTTAGCTACTGCCCACATGGATTCTATTCCTATGGTGGCTTTTACAGGACAGGTAGCTACTTCTTTAATTGGTAATGATGCTTTTCAGGAAGCGGATACAACAGGAATTACCCGATCGATTACCAAACACAATTATTTAGTTAAGGACGTTAAAAATTTGGCTAAAATTATTAGAGAGGCTTTTTATATTGCCCGGAGCGGTCGTCCGGGGCCTGTATTAATTGATTTGCCCGCGGACGTTCAGAAGGCGGTTACCGAATTTTCTTCTTCCGGGAAAAAGGTGGAAATTCGTAGTTATAAACCTAATTGTTCCGGTCATCTTCAGCAAATAAAAAAAGCGGTGGAATTAATTTCAAAATCAAAACAACCGGTTATTTATGCAGGGGGGGGAGTAGTTCTTTCCGGAGGGTCAAAGCAATTAAGAGAATTAGCCGAGATTACTCAAATACCGGTAACGACTACTTTGATGGGAATGGGGAGTTTCCCAAGTAACTCGGAATTATTCCTGGGAATGTTGGGAATGCATGGAACCCATTATGCGAATTTTGCTATGCAGCGGTCTGATTTAATTATTGCTGTAGGGTCTCGTTTTGATGATCGGATTACTGCAAAAATAGATGCGTTTGCCCCGCAGGCAAGAATTATTCATATTGATATCGATCCCACTTCAATTAGTAAAAATGTGAAAGTGGATATTCCCATCGTCGGAGATGTTAAAAATGTTTTGAAAAAATTAAATGAAATAGTTCTTCAGGAAAAAGATAAATTTCGAAAAAATCGATTAGAGAAATGGCATGGGCAGATTAAGAAATGGAAAGAAGTAAATCCTCTAAAATATAAGAAAGATGATAAGTTGCGTCCACAATTTATTATGGAGAAGATTCATGAGGCAACTAAAGGGAAAGCAATTATTGTTACTGAAGTCGGACAAAATCAGATGTGGGCGCAGCAATTTTATAAGTACGATTATCCCCGCCATTTTCTTACCAGTGGAGGATTGGGAACGATGGGTTATGGATTTCCTGCGGCAATCGGAGCTAAAATTGCCTGTCCGGAAAAACTTGTTTTTGATATTGCCGGAGATGGTAGTTTTCAGATGAATATTCAGGAATTGGCTACTGCAGCACAAAATAAAATAGCGGTAATAGTTGTTGTTTTAAATAATAATTGTTTGGGTATGGTACGTCAATGGCAGGAACTTTTTTATAAAAAAAGATATTCGGCTACATTGTTTTCCGGTAATCCCGATTTCGTTAAAGTAGCAGAGGCTTATAATTTAGAAGGATTACGCATAACTAAAAAAGAGGAAGTAGAACCGGCTTTAAAAAAAGCCATTGCCATGAAAAAGACTGTGGTTTTGGATTTTCATATCGAAAAAGAGGAAAATGTTTTTCCGATGGTTCCTGCCGGTGTTCCTTTAGATGAAATAATTAGCGGCTTGGCTTAAAATAAAAAAGAAACCGCTGTGGAATTTACTAAACTTATGAATAGAGAAGGAGGGAAGATGCGACATACAATTGTGGTTTTGGTTGAAAATAAATCAGGTGTTTTAGCCAGGATTGCCGGATTATTTAGTGCACGAGGTTTTAATATTGATAGCCTGTCGGTAGGGGAAACCGAGGATTCTACTATTTCCAGGATGACTATTGTTGTTCGGGGTGATGAGCAAATTTTAGAGCAGGTAATGAAACAGCTGAATAAACTCATTGATGTAATTAAGGTTAGTGATTTTTTGAATGTAAGCCATGTAGAAAGGGATCTTGTTATGATTAAAGTTAAAGCGAATAGTTCTACCCGTTCTGAGATTTTACAGATTGTAGATATTTTTCGGGCAAAAATTATTGATGTTTCTGCAAAAACTTTAATTATTGAAATGACAGGAAATAAAGGTAAAATCGAAGCTTTAATAAAAATGTTGCAGCCCTTTGAAATAGAAGAATTGGCCAGGACGGGGATTATTGCTATGTCCCGGGGAATGAATAAAACTAAAATAGAGAATAAATAAGGAGGAGAGAGATGGCAAAGATGTATTATGACCAGGATGCGGATTTAAAAGTTTTAAAAGGAAAAAAAATTGCCTGTATTGGTTACGGCAGTCAGGGACATGCTCAGGCTCAGAATCTTAGGGATTCGGGGTTAAATGTAGTAATAGGAGAAAAAAAGGGTATGGCTAACTGGGAGAAAGCGATAGAAGATGGTTGGAAACCTCTTTCTGCTGCGGAAGCTTGCCATGGAGCTGATTTTATTCAAATTCTACTTCCGGATCAGTTACAAAGTAAAATTTATAACTCGGAAATTTTACCCAATTTAAAAAAAGGAGTAACTTTAGGATTTTCTCACGGGTTTAATATAAGGTTTTATCAAATAGATCCGCCGGCAGATGCTAATGTGGTAATGGTTGCCCCTAAGAGTCCGGGACATTTGGTGAGAAGAATGTATGAAGAAGGAAAAGGCGTACCTGCATTGTTTGCTGTGTATCAGGATAAGGCAGGAAAAGCAAGAGAAATTGCTTTGGCTTATGCTAAAGGGATTGGTAGTACCAGAGCAGGAGTAATTGAAACTACTTTTGCCGAAGAGACGGAGACGGATTTGTTTGGAGAACAGGTGGTTCTTTGCGGTGGATTGGTAGAATTGATTAAGGCCGGATTCGAAACATTGGTAGAGGCGGGGTATCAGCCGGAAATTGCCTATTTTGAATGTTTGCACGAGGTTAAATTAATTACCGACTTAATTCAGGAAGAGGGGATTGGTGGGATGAATTATTCTATTTCCGATACGGCGGAGTATGGCGAATATAGCCGGGGAAAAAGAATTGTTACCCCTGAAACAAAAAAAGAAATGAAAAAAATTCTGAGTGAGGTGAAGTCAGGGGAATTTGCCCGCGAATGGTTGTTGGAAAATCAAATAGGACGGCCGGTATTCAGACAGGCAAGTAAAGAGTGTTCCGAACACGGGATTGAAAAAGTCGGCCGGATTTTACGCGGGATGATGCCCTGGTTGAAAAAACAAAAAAAGAAGTAATTTAGTCTTTAGAGTTTATTACTTATTTTGTGTTTGATTTTTTGTAAATCATTTAATGGATAGTGTTTTTTTAAATAGACATTTTGTGTATTCGCTTTGCCTTAATGAGAAGATTAACAATTTTAGCGGGTAGGCAATAAGGATAAAAAAGTTGTATTGCATAATTATTGTTGGATAAGAAACACTTAGAAAGGAGTTTTTATGCGTTTACCTGTTGTGCCGGAGGGAATGAATTTTATTAAAATTTTTTTTGGGTTATCGTTGATTTTTTATGTTTTAGGGAGAAGTTTTGGTGTTTTATTTATTTATTTTAGTATCTTTTTTTTGTTTTTATGTGTGTTTTGTATGTTTTTTTTCAGGGATTTACCCCGAAAAATTACTCCGGGTGAAGAATTTCTTCTTGCCCCGGCAGATGGAGTGATTTTGGATATAGAGGAAGTAAAAAAAGGGGATTTTTTTGAAGAGGAAAAATTTAGAGTAATTAAAATTTTTATGTCGATATTTAATGCGCATATTCAACGTGCTCCTATGGCTGGAAAGGTAATGTTTATACAGTATAAAAAGGGAAAGTTTATTCCCGCTAACAGAAAGAATGCAGACATAGAAAACGAACAGAATCTTATTGGCATAGAAGCTGATGTTTCAGATCGTAATTTAGAAAATAAAATGGCTGATAAATCGTCTAAAAAAGTGTATGTGTTAATAAATCAAATTGCCGGGATAATTGCCCGCAGGATAGTTTGTCGGGTTAAAGAAGGGGATGAAGTAAAAAAAGGGGAAAAGATAGGGTTAATTAAATTCGGGTCACAGGTAGATATTTATGTGCCTCAAATTTTTGATGTTGTGGTAAAAAAACACGATAAAGTAAAGGCCGGAATAACGGTTGTGGCTAAACTAAAGGAGGATAAATATGCGTAAAGGCATATATGTTTTGCCCGGTTTTTTGACCGTGATTAATTTAAGTTTAGGTTTTCTTGCTATTATTAAAACTATAGAAGGAAATTTTTCCCTTGCTGCCTGGTTTATTTTAATTGCTATTGTTTTTGATATCCTGGACGGGCGGGTAGCTCGTTGGACAGGATCTACGAGTAAATTTGGTATAGAATTTGATTCTTTTGCTGATTTAATTTCTTTTGGGGTAGCCCCGGCTATTTTAATCTATCAAGCATTTCTAATTAGATATAGTAAAGTGAGTAAGGCTATAGTGTTAATTTTTGTTGTTGCTGCTACATTAAGGTTAGCAAAATTTAATGTGAAATCGCAGAATTCAGACGCAGAAGATATTTTCCATTTTCAAGGGTTACCTGTTCCGGCAGCAGGCGGTTTTTTGGTTTCGTTTGTTCTTGTTTATCAAATGTTTATTCAGGAGGTAAGCTCTAAAACCATTCCTTTTCTAATGAAGGAAATTCCTTTTATTAGCAAGTTAATACCTTTACTGATTGTTTTATTATCTTATTTGATGGTTAGTAGTTTTCGTTATAGTAATTTTAAAAGATTTAAGTTAAACAAGCGTAAGTCTTTTCGTTTTTTTATATTATTGGTAACTTTTGGGTTGATTGTTTTTATGTATCCCCAGAATGTAATTTTGATAATTTCGATTGCTTATATGTTATCGGGTATTATTGATTATGTCTTGAGAATTTATATCCTGCGTAAAAAAAATAGGATAAACGACTAAAAAGACAGGTCATTATAATTATAAAATAATCGGCAATTGATCTTATTGGTTGTTAAAAATTGATTTTTAAGTAAAGCATCAAGAAACGGGTGCTGGATTGTTATATTTAGGGTTTAAATTGGGATGTTTAGATTAATTGAATTTAGAAAAGGATGGTATGAAGTAAAATGAAACGGGAAAAAATAATTGTTTTTGATACTACCCTGCGGGACGGAGAACAATCCCCCGGAGCCAGTCTGACCAAAACAGAGAAACTGGAGATTGCTAAAGTTTTGGCTGAAATGAAAGTAGATGTAATCGAAGCGGGTTTTCCCGTATCTTCACCTGATGATTTTGAAGGAGTGAAGGCTATTGCACAAAACATAAAGGGTCCTGAAATTTGTGGTTTGGCGAGGGCAATGAAATCAGACATAGATGCCTGTTGGTTGGCAATAAAATATGCCAAAAATTCACGCATTCACACTTTCATTGCTACTTCGGATATACATTTAAAATATAAATTAAAGAAAAGCCGTTCCCAAGTGCTTAATCAGGCAGTCGAAGCGGTAAAATATGCTAAAAAATTGACTTCCAATGTGCAATTTTCTCCTGAGGATGCGACAAGAAGTGATTTTCCTTATCTTTGCCGGGTAATCAAAGCGGTAATTGCCGCGGGTGCTACTACTATAAATATTCCCGATACGGTTGGGTATTCAGTCCCTTTTGAGTTTGCCCGGCTGATAAAGGATATAATTATACAGGTTCCTAATATTGGGAAAGCGACAATAAGCGTTCATTGTCATAATGATCTGGGAATGGCAGTAGCCAATTCACTTTCTGCAATAAAAGAAGGAGCAAGACAAATAGAATGCACTATTAATGGTATTGGTGAACGGGCAGGCAATGCGGCCTTAGAAGAGATTGTTATGTCTATTATTACCAGAAAGGATTTGTTTCCTCTAATTAGTAGTGTGAAAACTCAACAGATACATAAAGTATCGCGATTGGTAAGCAGTTTAACCGGAGTGATTGTTCAACCCAATAAAGCTATTGTTGGGGCTAATGCTTTTGCTCATGAAGCAGGTATTCATCAACATGGTGTTTTAAGTAAACGTTCAACTTATGAAATAATGAAACCGGAATCCATAGGTTTAACTGAAAGTAAATTAGTTCTGGGAAAACATTCGGGCAGGCATGCCGTTGCTAGAAGAATGAAAGATTTGGGATATAAACTTTCTAGGTCTCAATTGGATAAAGTATTTGTTAGTTTTAAAGTTTTAGCCGATAGAAAAAAGCATATTTATGATGAGGATTTACATATGTTAGTGGAAGACGAGGTAAATATTGGCAAAAAACAGCGGGAAATATTTTCCCTGGATTATATTCACACTATATCAGGAAACAAAGCTGTACCTACTGCTACGGTTAGATTAAAAAAAGAAAAAGAAATAATTCAGGAAGCTTCTTGCGGTGATGGCCCTGTAGATGCTGCATATAAAGCTATAGATAAAATTTGCGGCTTTAAGGTTACCCTAACGGATTATAATCTTAGAGCTATTTCCGGTGGGAAGGATGCTTTAGGTGAAGTACTGATAAAGTTGAAATGGAAGGATAAAGTAATTAATGGAAGAGGTAGTTCAACGGATATTATTGAAGCTTCCGCTAAAGCTTATTTAAATGCGATAAATAAAATAGCCATAAAGACAGAAGTCAAAAAACAGCTCATAGCTTATAGCAAGAGGAAAAAGACAAAAACAAAAAATAGTCAATAGACAAATGACTAAAGGCAGTCGATAGTCCATAGACAACAGACAAATATAGGTTAAAAAGTGAAAAATAAAGGCAAAATATGTTTC
>JAGLYT010000139.1 GCA_023132075.1 bacterium | reverse complement strand
ATGGGCAAGGATGGATACTATTTCTTCTACCGTATGCTTGTCAATGAGAGTGTCAAATAGAGCGATACGGCGGTATTTACCAAAGCCGGTAAAAAAAGCATTTGTTTTTGTAGAACGCCTGGAGGCATCTATTTTAAAAATTCCTTTCATTTTAAAATTTTCCGATTTTGCGTAACTTTCAATGCTATTTTTGAGTTCTCCGTCTTCTAATGGGACAAATTTATAAAAGAGTGGAATGATAATTACCGGGGCAATGAAAGATAAAAATAGTTGAAAAGAGGAAAGGGCAATCCAGCAATAAACCCATGCCCACTGTCCTGTTTTATTAAAAAACCACAGGATTAACGAAAAAGATATTCCTCCCAGAAGGGCAGTTAAAAACCATTTTTTTAAGATGTCAGTAATAAAAGTTTTTATGCTGGTTTTATTAAAGCCGTATTTTTCTTCAATAACAAAAGTGTGATAAGCAGAAAAAGGTATATGCATTATCTGGGATAGAAAAACCATAATAGCCGCGAAAGTTAATCCGGTGAGAAGAAAATTAAAGTGAAAATTTCTTGCCCATTGGTCAACAAAATTAAATCCGCCGAGAAGAATGAAAAATATAATAATTAAAGTAAAAATAGTATTTTCAATCAGGGAAAAAATTGTATTTTCTTTAAGATATTTTTGCGATTTAGCATATTTATCGGTATTGTAATATTCGGTAAACTCTTCGGGTAAGGCAGGGCTGGCATGCCCCACATTCAAAATACCGATAAACAAATTCAGAAAGTATTCACTAACTAAAATAACCAGTATAACAACAAGATAAATGCTCATAGTAAAATTTCCTTAAGGGAAGGAGTTGTTAATAGTTTCCCGAAATTATAATCCTCAGGCTTTAAGGATAACAGATTAGTTTAAAAAAAGCAATTAAATAATCCTAGAAGAAATTGCTGGATTTTTAAATGGAAATATGCTTTAATATCTAAAGAAAAGAAAGATAGAAAACAAAAGTTTGCCGATAAAAGCAGGTATGGCGACAGGTGTAATACATTTGTTTCCAGGAAAGGAGAGGTAATTGGAATTAAAAAATACCTATTACAATCAAAATATAATTCTAATTGTTGTTAGTGTAGTATTAGGCTGGTTAATTTTAAGTTTTTTGTTTTCGTCGCAAATGAATGTGTGGGTAATATTAATAATCGGTTTGTTGTATAGCTGGGTTTGTTGTTTAGTCTGGGTTCATTTAATTTATGCCCAGCTAATAAATTATAAAAAAAATATTTTTGAGCAGTTTGGGAAATTAACAAGGGAAAATAAATCGGAGTTGAAGGGATATTTGGAAAATGAAAAAGAGCTTATAACTTCTTTTAAACAGTATGTTTTCCCGATGTATAGAATTTCAAATACGTTAGCGGCTTATTCAAAAGAGCTGAACAGTGTTAGTCAGGATTCTTTGCTCCTTCCTCAAAAATTAACTACTTTGATGGGGAAAGTAGCTGAAAATACTACGGAGCAATCTCAATTAATCAATGTTATATCAAGTAACAGCGGGCAAATTTCTATAGCCATTAACGATGTAATTCAATTTGTTCAGACAGCATCGGAAATGAGTAAAACTATCTTGGATATGTCTATCAGAATGAACGAATTTGTAGAGAAGTTTGTTAAAATGATGGATATTAGTCAAAATAGAGTAGAGGATTTAGCTAGTGGAGTAAGAGATTTTAAGAAAAAAACAGAGCAAATAAAAGGAATAGGAAAATCAATAAAAAGAATTACTAACCAAACCAATGTTTTGGCTTTAAATGCTGCGATTGAAGCGTCTCAGGCCGGTGAAGCAGGACAAGGGTTTTCCGTAGTGGCGGAAGAAGTACGTAAACTTGCGAAAAATACATCCACTTTTGCTCAGGAAATTTCTAAATTAGCAGTAAGCAATCAAATAGATACGGACAAAATGATTTCGGGGATAGATGCTATTGTTGAAAGAATTCATTTAAATTTTCAGAAAGTTAGTCAGATGAGAAGTGATATAGAAAAAATTTTTGAAGCAAATAAAAACATTTTTGATTTAAATCAAAAGGCAGCCGAAACAATGAATGAATCGTCAAGTAATGTAGAGGAGATTAACGATATAATTAAAAAAACTGTTTTAATTTCAAATCAACAGGTAAAAGATGTGGAATCCACCGTTGATGTTTCCGGAAAATTAGAAGAAACGGTAAAAGCAAGTTTAAATCTGGGGAATATTATCCAAAAAGTAGCCGGAAAGATGCATGATTTAAATAAACGTTTTAAATCCTCCGGGGGGTCAAAACTACCGGAGTAAGGGTAAGTAAAGTGGGGAAAGTTCAGTTTAGATGTCATATTCGCGGGGGATAATTTTACCAAAGAGAAGTAGTTGTATTACCTGAATAGATATATTAATAAAACACTCATCAATATGTAATATTCCGCAGTGAAGGCAGATATCTTCTAAGGTTTCTAATAGTATTAGCAATTTTTGCCGATCAGGTTGGTGTTGGAGGCTTAATACTTTCCAATCAATAGACATATCAAAGTCTTTTTCCTTTAAAAAAGATTGCAAAGCGAGTACAGCAATGTTAACAAAACAGGTTTCGCAATGCTTTTTTTCTAAAGAACAGCGTGAGCAGACTTCTTTAGCTTGAGATAAGGCTTTTCTAACTTTTTGAGGATCAACTTCACTCAATTTAACCTTAATAGGCATAAAACAAACCCCTTTCAATTATGACATTCTCTATGATCCAAATTACCAAAAATTAAAACTTGTTATTCGGTAAAATCATTTACGCTTAAACCGCTGTCCATTTTTTCTTTTTCCAAAATTCTTTTAGCCACCTGTAAACCGGAAAGTAATGTTCCTCCCACTCCTCCTCCGGGTTTAGTTCCTTGTCCGGTCAAAAATAAGTTTTTTATCGGGTTGGTCTGGTTCATTCGAAAAATACCGGATTGAAAAATTGTATCTTCCCATGAACAAGCAGCCCCTTCATAATTTTTAATATATTTTTCAGCAGTTAAAGGGCCTCCTGCTTCTTTAAGTACAATGTAAGACGAAAGTTCCGGGATTAATCTTTTCTCTACTCTTTTTATGAGGGTGTCCATCATTTGGGTTTTTGCAGTTTCCCATCCCGGGTTGACTCTATAGGGAATTCCCAGTGTTTCAATGGCTATCGCATTCATTCCCTCCGGAGCAGAGGTCGGGTCGGATAAAGAGAATAAAGGTAAAGAAAAAGAACCCTCTTCGGAAAACATCTTTCCCTCTACATCCCGGTAAAAATCCTCTACATAAGTATAACTGGGACTGTACACGTACATTGCCGGGATAAAGCCTTTTTCTTTAAGGTCGGTATTCAATCCTAAAAAAGTCATAAAAAAAGAAGGGCTTATTTTAAATCGATTAAACCATTTAAGGTAGCACTTGTTGAGGTTGTCTTTCCCGACCATTGACAATAAAGTTGTTTTGGCATCGGCATTAGAAACGATAGTTGGTGCTTTAAATTCCCGGTCGTCTACGGTTTGGACTCCACAGGCTTTATTATCTTCAATAATTATTTTTTCTACTTCCGCTTGAAATAAAACTTCCCCCCCTCTGTTCCTGATACTATTTTCCAAAGCATCTACCAGTACCTGAGGGCCTCCCTTAATGTAGTAACAACCGTCTTTTACAAGGCTCATTAAAAAACAAATGAAAGGTAATACTGCTGTTTTTGAAGGGGCAGCACCCATAAAAAAATGAGTGAGAGAACCTAACATAGCGATTAGTTTTGGATCTTTCAGATAACTATTTAAAAAAGTGGATACACCCTGGAAACCCGCCCAGACAACCCCCGGTCGGGGAAGAACAACTTTAAAAAACATACTGGTAAGTTCTATAGGATTAAAAAAATTAGTTCCTAAAAATTTAACTTCATCTAATTGGGTGTATAATTTTTCCATTTTAGCTATACATCGGGCTATATTTTTTGCTTCGTGGGGAAAATGGGTAGATAATTCATTTTGAAATTCAGCAACTCCTGAAGGAAGGGTAATAGTATGTTCCGGGAAGTGCAACTTAATAAAAGGATTTATAGGGATAGCTTCGATATTATCCTTTATTCCTAAAACCTCAAGAGTTTTTCCTAATGTGCCGTGTTCTATTCCTGAAAGCATAGAAACGGCTGGATTAAAATTAAATCCGGCCCGGCGAAAAGAAGAACATAATCCGCCTGATTTCAAATTGTGCTCTAAAACTAAAACCTTCTTTCCCTGCTTGGCCAGCCATGCACCACAGGTTAACCCCGCCATGCCGGCACCGACGATAATACAATCATAATTTTTTTCTTCCATTTTAAGTTTTTCCCCCTCCTAAATTTTTTTAAAACCGATTACAATTTTAAAAACAAACATAAAGAGGTATTAATCAACTAATACACAATAGATAATAACATTAAAAAATTCTTTTGTCCACATTTTTTTTAAAAATATGTAATTTTTTGTAGCTTAATCAAGCAAAGAGGGACAAATTGCGTAATTTTTGTTTATTTTTTTACTTAACAAATGTATAGAAATAATGTATATTCAAAATTACGGGTAATCGATACAAATGAAAAAGAAGAAAGTAGCAATAGAATTAGATGATAGAACTTATAGAGAAATTAAAGAACTTCAAGAAAAAATAGGAATGTTTCCTATCTCTTTTTTTGAAATGGATGCAAATATAATAAGGGAAAGGAAATAATTTTTGAGTTTAGAATCAAAATGTCCTTTATGTCATTCGCACGCGGGATTGTTTTATGAAAAAACGGTAAAAAAGTATTATCGGTGTGTTCATTGTTTGTCAGTATTTGTTGACCCGCGATGTTATGTTTCTAAAGAAGATG
>JAGLYT010000138.1 GCA_023132075.1 bacterium | reverse complement strand
CTCTGTCTTTTTGAAGCAATTGATTATTCATTATTATTATCTCACTGTTTAAAACAATATCGGGGCGTAAAATATAAGTCTTTACCCTATATTTGTATTCTACGTAAATAATATTCTGGTGCTCCCGGCTGGATTCATTTTTATTATAAACAGATTCAGAAAAAGGTTTTTCTTCGTTAAATTTTAAAATTCCCAAATCATAATCTATTTCATGTTGATAATCAGTTAAGTTTTGTTCTTCACGAGCTAAATTGAGAATTTTTAAAACAAAATCTCCCTCATATTTTTTTATAATCTTAGTGCTTCCTAAATTATAATAATTTTTAAGGTCGTAATCCAAAGAATCCTCTTCGTCTTTTATTATTAAGTACTGATCACTATTTACACTGCTTACTTTCACTCCGTTTATATCTTCATAGTCGATTATAATTATATAATTCGAAGCAATGTTTCTTCTAAAAGTAATGATTCCCTTGTCGTGATCAATCGTATAATCCTGTCCCCGAAATTGTTTATCAAAAAATCCATTATAAGTTGTAGTGCTATTCCATACTTTTGCCGTTATTTCTTTGTTTATTGTTTCCGATTGAGGGGTAGTACCATCTTTAAAATCAATCCATATTTCCTCACTTTCCCTTTTTACCTGAGAATGCTCTAATTTATAATATTTTCTTGTTGTATAACTTATATCTTTAATTTCTTTCTTCTCAGAAGTGGTACCGCCCTTAAATTTTTTTACTTCTGTTAATCCTTTTGTTCGTGAACCAATTGCCATTAACCCCAGGTGTTTATATTTAGCATCTAATTTAACTCCAAAAACATTTTTATTATAAGAAACAAACTCCGTAGAAGGCAAAGAAAGCATTATATCACCAAAAGCTGCCTGCTGAACAATTTCACCCGGATCACCTTTATAAACTACCGATATATCCCGTTTGTCTTCTTTCGTATCATCATAATCAACATTAACCGTAACCTTTCTACCAACTTTTCCTTTTATGCGAACCTGTAATTCCTGCTCCATTTCCACATTAGCACCTTCAGACTTGGAAATATTGGTAGTATCTTCTTTTTTATTAGGATACTTTGTCCATTCTGCTTTTACCTTAATTTTTTTTCTTCCTGAAATGCTCAACTGAGATTCATAAGGAAAGGCTATGTCGATTAATCCTTCGTCTTCTTTATGTTCTTCGTCTGAAAAAGAAGGTTTTTCCTCTAACTCATCTTCTTCTCTTTTAAAAAAAATACCTTCTTCCTTTTTTTCTCTCATCTTGTTCCATTTTTCTTTATTAAAATCCAAAAAATCTCTTCCTTCTAAAAAATTATTAAAATCGACGGTTTCATCTAAAAACTCCTCCTCGGGGAAAAAAAGAGTTTCGCCTTCAGGAATTAAAGAGACATTATTTTCTCCGGCAAAAATAAAATTTATATTAACAAAACCCATAAAAACAAAACAAAAAAATAAAATCTTTATTTTTTTCAATTTTCCCTCTTTTTCCAGAACATTCACCTATTTTTGCAGTATCTTTTTATACTGATTATATCTTTTTTTATTTTTCAATGCAAACAATTTGTTCTATTAGAAGTGTCAAGATTTATTCTGACTTTCATTTTTAAGCACACTCCTTTTTTACAGGCAGAATAAAAGGCACATCTTCTTTTTTTATATTTTCTTCTATTAATAGGCTTCTTTCTTTAAATACTAAATAAGTATATATATCTAAACTTTCACTGCTTTGAAAATATCCTATTCTTCTGGTTACCCTTCTTACCTCTCTGTTTATTCGCTCTATTACATTATTCGTTCTTATGCTTTTTCTTTCATCTCTGGGAAAATTATAATATTCAAAATAATATTCTATATCTCTTTTTAATGTCCTGACTGCTTTGTCTTCTTTATCCTTCCATTTATTTATAAATCTTTTATATCTTTTTATTGCTTTTGGCTTATCTTCACTTTTAAAGATTACACTCGCTTCTTTTATTAATTCTTTCCGATGCTTTTTCTTTTCTTTTATATCCCTTAATATATTCCTTAATTTATGTACCGTACATAATTGTATCCCGGCATACGGATATACTTGATTTACTCCATTTATTATTCCTTTGCTTCCATCAGTAATTACTAATTTTAAATACTTTCCTTTTAATCCTCTCCTATATAAATCATCTATAAAGCCCGTACATTCTACCTCTGTTTCTCCTTTACATAACTTATATCCTATTACTTCTTTTTTCCCCTCCAACGTTATTCCTAATGCTATTAATAACGGCCTTTTTTTTATTCCTATTTCTTTCATGCTTATCCATATTCCATCTATGTAGATATATTTATATCGATCCTTAAGCTCTCTTTGCCTATAATTCCTTACTTCTTCCGAGATATTCTTAATTAATTTACTTGCCGTAGTTGCACTTATACTTGCTCCGGTAAATGATTTTAATAATCTCTTTTGTTTCCTACCACTTAATCCTAACATTATTGATAATACTACAAATTTATCATAATTCTCTTCCCTTCTTTGATGAGGTTTAAATACACTGTATATTATCCTCTTCCCTTTGGGTGCTTTTGGAACTTGTATTTCTATCTTTCCATATTTGGTTACGAGACTTCTTCCATAATTACCACCCCTATAATTCCCCTCTCCACGTCCATACTTTTTTCTTCCTATTTTTTGACTGAACTCTTCCAAAACTATTGTTTGTATTGTCCCTCTTACCGTTTCCCGTACTTTATACTCTACTTCTTCCCACACTCCCAAAAATTTTAAATTCCTCTTGATATATTTCCATCTTTCTGCTAAATTACTCTCATCGAAATTTAATTCTCTCATACGGCATATCCTCCTTTTTAAGGTTTATGATTAGCTTTCCGGCTAATCAAGGATATGCCTTTTTTCTGCCTTTTGTCAATATCTCCTTTTTTGAAAGTCAGAAGAATATTTTACACTATCGTTCTATTATTAACCTCAATATCCTAAAAAAACCAACTCCAACACATACCATTTAAACAACTCCCCCCATTATCGGAATTTGGGTTTAAACTTTTCAATTGTCAAAAGGATTAAAATTATGTATAATCAAAGTCTGATTTTTAATGAACATTACCGACAGAAAGGACATCAATGAACATTCTTAATCGATATATCTTTCGACAATTCTTCCCTTTTTTAATGATGGGATTTTTTATTTCTACTTTTGTATTATTACTCGATAAGTTTGTTGATTTAGCTAATTTAATCTTAAGCAAGGGTGTAAACATTTTTCTTGTTTTACAATTGTTTCTTTATCTCATTCCCTCTCTTTTATATCTAACCATCCCGATGGGATTTCTGATGGGCAGTTTACTCACCTTCGGCAAACTTTCGGGAGATAATGAAATTACTGCTATGAGATCCAGCGGTTTAAGCCTTTATCATATTATTTCTCCTATTTTAATTTTTTCTTTCACCGTAAGCATTTTATTGGTCGTTTACAACAATAATTTCGCTCCACAAATGCAATTTTCTTTTAAGAAATTATATTATGAAATTATTTATAAAGCCCCTCTGCTTAAATTTGATGAACACACTTTTACCAATATTCAAAATTATCAGATTTATATAGAAAAGATAAATAAAAAGAAAAACGAATTAGAAGGTATTATTATTTACAAAAAAGAAAAGAATTCAGATATACCCACTCTTATTGTTGCAAAAAGCGGAAACCTGCTAAATAACCAAAAAGGAATGTCCGTGCTTAAACTTAAAGACGGCAGTATTCAGAAGAAAAATTCTAAAAATCCTACTCAGTATGGACAATTGTTTTTTCAGAATTATGAAATTCCACTGAACTTTTCTAAAACACAAGATTTTTCCTGCAATAAATCCGTCATGGAAATGAAAAGCACTGAATTAAAAGAAAAAATCAAAAAATTAAAAAATGATAATGTTTCTACCTCTTCTCTGGAAGTATGGTATTATATTCGCTGGGCAATTGCTTTTACCGGCTTTACCTTTACTCTTATAGGCATCCCTTTAGGAATAAAAGCCCACCGAGGAAAAAAATCTTTTGGTTTCGGTCTGAGTTTAATATTATTTTTCATCTATTATCTTTTACTCAGCATATCCTTAACCCTGGGAGAAAGAGGTCTTATTGATCCCCGCTTCGACGTCTGGATACCAAACATAATAACAGGAATTGCCGGGGTAATTTTACTCTATAAGACAGAGAAAGGATAAAATTTTATTGTTTATTTTATCGCGTTATTTGATACGCCAATTTTTGAAACCATTTTTTTATAGTTTGCTTGTTTTTAGTGCAATAATAATTGTTTCTGAATTATTCGAGAGAATGGATTCTTTTATGCGATATAAAGCTCCTCTCTTACTTGCCTTAAAATATTTTCTGTATCGGATTCCCTACTGGTTAGTTAAAGTCACCCCAATTGCCACATTATTGGCTACCCTGTTTTCTCTGGGAAATCTTTCCCATAACAATGAAATTACGGCAATGAGAGCTGCCGGAATAAATTTATACCGAATAACAATTCCTTTTACCATTATTGCTTTGATGATTACTTTCGTTTCCTTTTATTTTAATGAGACATTATCTCCCAAAATGTTTTTCGAAGCCAATAATATCTATCGAAAGAAAATTAGAAAAAGAAAGGATTGCCATCTTACATACAACCTTACCTTGGCCGGTCAAAAAAGACGAAAATACACTATCGGAAAATATAACAGTAAAATAAAAAAAATGAGTAATATAAGTATAGATCAATTCAGTAAAAACTACGCGATTCAAACCCAAATTTATGCCCAACAGGGTAAGCACGCTAAAAACTCATGGATTTTTTATAACGGGGTAATAAGAAAATTTGACATTGAAGGGAAAAAAATTTTAGACGAAGAATATTTTTC
>JAGLYT010000137.1 GCA_023132075.1 bacterium | reverse complement strand
AATACTGAAAAAATAAAAAATGCATTTTTTGTTGCTAATCCCGGGTGTTATCCTACTTGTGTTATTTTAGGGGCAGCTCCTTTATTCACCAATAAATTTGTTGATCCCGGAGCAGGTGTTATTATTGATGCTCACTGCGGAGTGTCGGGAGCAGGAAGAAAATTGGTTGAAAGGAATTTGGCAATGGAAGTGGAGGAGAATATCAAGCCGTATAAAGTAGGTGTTCATGCCCATACCCCCGAGATAGAGCAGGAATTGAGTTTTTTAATGAAGGAAAACATTAATGTCTTATTTGTTCCTCATGTAAGCTCATTTAAGTGTGGAATGTTAATAACGACCTATCTTAAATTGCGGGATAATGTTTCAATCGAACATATTCGTGATGTTTATAACAAATTTTATCGGGGGAAACCTTTTATTCGTATTTATGAAGGAGAAGAATATCCTGAAATTCAAAATATTCAGGGAACCAATTTTTGCGATATTAAAGTAGTTTTTGACCAAAAGACAAACACCTGTATAGTAATCAGCAGTATAGATAATTTAATCAAAGGTGCCAGTGGACAGGCGATACAAAACATGAATCTTATGTGTGGTTTTGATGAAGCTTGCGGGCTGCCTTATTCAAATATTCTTAAGAAAGAATAATGTTCAGGTTGTAATAAAAAACGAGTGAATAATAAAGAAAATATGCAAAAGATCAAGAAAATGATACCTGAAGGATTTATGGTCGGAGGAATTACCTGTGGTATTTCCGATAAGAGCACGAAAAAAGATGTAGGATTAATTTTTTCCGAAAATTTAGCTATTGCATCAGCATGTTTTACCAAGAACAAGTTAAAAGCTGCACCTGTTCAATTATCAATGAGACACCTTAAAAACAAGAGAGCGCAGTTAATTATTGCCAATTCTGTTTGTGCCAATGCCTGTACCGGAAAAAAAGGATTGAGAGATGCTGAGGAAATTAGTAAGTTCGGTTCTAAAATTTTCGGAATTAAAGAAAACAATGTTTTAGTTGCATCTACAGGAACAATCGGTGATTTTCTGCCTTTGGAAAAAATAAAATCCGGAATGAAAAAAAGGCTGCCGTTTTCTCTTGGTAACGATAAAGATTCACTTCTTGCCCTGGCTACGGCGATAATGACTACGGATAGTTTCCCCAAATTTGTGTCTGAGCGATTTTATATTAATAAAAAAAAGGTTAATATTTTGGGCATAGCTAAAGGTGCGGGAATGATTTGTCCTGATATGGCGACGATGTTTTGTTTTGTTTTGACCGATTTAAATATAAATAAAAAATTATTAAAAAAATCGTTACAGGAATCAGTGCAAAAATCTTTTAACATAATTAGTGTGGATGGGGAGATGAGTACTAATGATTGTGTAATTATTTTAGCTAATGGCTGTGCAAAAAATAAAATGATTGATTGTGAGAATAAACATTTTAAAGTTTTTCGAAATAAATTAGATGCGATTACTTTAACATTGGCCAAAATGATTGTTAAAGATGGGGAAGGAGCGACTAAATTAGTACAGATTGAAGTTAAGGGAGCGAAAACCTGTCGGCAGGCAAATTTGGTAGCAAGAAGAATTGCTCATTCTCCTTTGTTTAAAACAGCACTTTTTGGGAATGATCCTAACTGGGGAAGACTTTTGGCTGCTTGCGGCAGTTTGAGGGAAAACATTAATTTACAGCGAATAGATGTTTATTTTGGTAAATTACTTGCGGTAAAAGATGGTGTAGGAACAAAAAAATCTTTCTCGGCACTTAAAAAAATTGTTTCGCAAAAAGAATTTAAAGTAACTGTTGATTTAAAAGTTGGAAAGAAAGAAGCAATAATTTATACCTGTGATTTTTCTTTCGATTATGTGAGAATAAATACCTCTTAAAAAATTAAGAATATTAAACGTTAAAGGAAGAGCACTAAAATGAGCATTAAGAACGTTTTCTTTGTTTGTACAGGAAATACTTGCCGGAGTCTTATGGCTGCTGTTTTGTTTGAAAAGATGCTTAAAGAAGAAGGAATAGATTCCTGGCAGGTTTATTCTGCCGGAGTAGCTGCGTCTCCTTTTTTTAAAGTTCCTTCCCCTGTTTTTTATTTGATGAAAGAAGAAGGGATTGATGTTTCCGGGCATCGGTCAACTCCTTTTGATAATGAAATGCTGAATAAAGCAGATTTGATTTTGGTAATGGAAAAGAAACACAAGAATAAAATATTAAACCAATTTCCTCAGGCAAATGGAAGTAACAAAATGTTTTTGTTGAAAGAATTCACGCAGGAAGGGAATGATTTGGAAATTGCTGATCCTATAGGGCAGTCGGAAGAAATTTATAAATCCTGTATGGAAAAAATAAAAACTTCCTTAGAAAAAGTCATTAAAAAAATAAAAACGGATAATGAATGTAAAATTAAATGTAATCAAAATAAGGAGATTGAAAACAAATGAAGAAATTAAAGCTACAGGATGAGCAGGTATATCAGGCAATTTATAAGGAGACCCAGAGGCAGATTTACGGGTTGGAATTAATTGCTTCGGAAAATTTTACTTCGGAGGCAGTTTTAGAAGCACAGGGTTCGATAATGACTAATAAGTATGCAGAAGGCTATCCGGGCAAAAGATATTACGGTGGTTGTGAATACATGGATGTTGTGGAATCTCTGGCAATTGAAAGGGCAAAAAAAATATTTGGCTGTGAGCATGTGAATGTTCAGCCTCATTCAGGTTCTCAGGCAAATATGGCTGTTTATTTTGCAATGTTGAAACCACAAGATACTATTATGGGATTAAATTTAAGTCATGGAGGACATCTTTCGCATGGACATCCGCTGAATTTTTCCGGAAAATATTTTAAAATTATTCCTGTATCGGTTAAAGAGGATACCGAGCTTATTGATTACGATCAAATGGAAGAATTGGCAGTAGAGTTTCGTCCTAAATTAATTGTTGCCGGTGCGTCTGCTTATTCCCGAATTATTGATTTTAAAAAGTACAGGGATATTTGTGATAAAGTAGGAGCATATTTAATGGCAGATATTGCCCATATTGCAGGGTTAGTCGCTGCAGGGATACATCCTTCACCGGTTGGGTATGCTGATTTTGTTACTACTACTACTCATAAAACACTACGAGGGCCTCGGGGTGGAATGATTATGTGTAAAAATGAATTTGCGCGTATGATTGACAGGGCAGTTTTTCCCGGATTACAAGGGGGGCCGTTAATGCATGTTATTGCCGCTAAAGCAGTTGTTTTGGGAGAGGCGTTAAAACCTGAATTTAGGCAATATCAGCAGCAAATTGTAAACAATGCTAAGGTTTTAGCCGGGGAATTTGAGAAAAAGGGATATCGAATTGTTTCCGGTGGAACGGATACCCATTTGTTTTTAATAGATTTACGAAACAAGGATTTAACCGGTTTGGAAGCGGAAAAAATTTTAGGTGAAGTGGGAATTACCGTAAATAAGAATGGTATACCTTTTGACCCTTTAAAACCGGCTGTTACCAGTGGTATTCGCCTGGGAACTCCGACACTAACTACCCGCGGGATGAAAGAAGAAGAAATGAAAGAAGTTGCCGTAATGGTAGATGAGGCTTTTATTCGTCGGGAAGACAAGGAATATTTAAATTCAATAAAAAAGCGTGTAAAAATTTTATGTGAGAAATTTCCTATTTATATCGAAAGATTAAAAAACTGCTAATGATTAAAATTTATTTGTGGTCATTTTTTACGGCTGTAATATCTGGTTTGCTCTTTACTTTTTTTGCCAGATATTTAGCAGAGCGGTATAGTGTTTATGGCCGGTCAAATGGGTATGAAGTTGATTTTTATCTGGTCCCGTTATGGGGGGGGATAGGGATATTTCTGGCATTTGTTTTTTCAATGGGCAGTTTGTTTTTAAATTCGCATTTTCGCGTATTTCTTAGCGCTAAGAACAATTTTATTGGACAGGAATTGGTAAGTATTTTAATTGGGGCATTTATTATTATCATTTTGGGTATAGTTGATGACAAAAAAGGCGTTTCTATAGTATCCAAATTGCTAATTCAGGTTATTGCAGCCCTTTTGATAGTTACCTGTGGAATAAAAGTAACCGGTATATCCCTGCCGTTTTTATCCAACTCTTTCTTTTTTTCGGCAATAATAAGTAATTTTTTGACTATTATCTGGTTAGTCGTATTTACTAATGTAATTAATTTGATTGATAGTACGGATGGATTAGCCGCAGGAGTTGTAGTTATTAATTCCTTTGTCTTTTTAACAGTTGCAATTTTAGTAATGAAAATTACCCGTTCAACGATAATTACCGGTCAATTACAATTAACAGTTATTTTGTGTGCTGTTTTAGGAGGAGCAACGTTAGGTTTTCTTTACTATAATGTTTTTCCGGCAAAAATAGTTTTGGGTAATAGCGGTAAAATGTTTATTGGTTTTCTGTTAGGGATTATTACTGTAGTGGGGAGATTAAAAACTACGGCAATAATAGCCCTATTTTTCCCCGTTTTTATTATGGGGATGCCTTTTTTGAATTTATCTTTTGCTGTTTTACAGAAATCAAAAAAAGAACAACTTGTTTCAAATATAAATAAAAATGATTTTCAATATCGATTCTTAAGAAGAGGTTGGACTCAACGGGAGATTGTATTTATGATGTATTTCTTTGTTATACTGATGGGAAGTGTTTCCATTTTAACAGTGATTTTCGAAAAAATAATAGTAAAATAAATTTTTGATGTGAGAGGTTTTTATTGGAATTGTAGCAATATGTAAGAAGGGGGAGAATAAAATTTGAAAAAAATAATGTGTGTTTTTGGTACCCGGCCGGAAGCAGTTAAAATGTCTCCTTTAATTTGTGAACTGAAAAAATATCCAAAGATGTTTAAAGTAGTAGTAGTCGTTACCGCACAACATCGTCAAATGCTTGACC
>JAGLYT010000136.1 GCA_023132075.1 bacterium | reverse complement strand
ACTAATTTAAACCAATATAACCAATTCAAACGTCTCTTATCTTTTGCTTGATTATTATCTACTCCATACAAAAAAAAGACAGTCTTAAAAATGACTGTCTTTTTTAAAATTTCTACTCCACATTTTTATCCCACCGATACAAAAAATAAATTCTCTTAAACCTGTTTGATTATAAAAACATCTTTTATCTATGTCAAGAAAAAAATTATTTGCTAAAAAGAGGCACAAAAACCAAAGATACTATAGCCATCAATTTTATTAAAATATTCATCGACGGACCCGAAGTGTCTTTAAAAGGATCTCCTACGGTATCTCCTACTACTGCAGCAGCATGTGTAGGGGTTCCTTTACCACCCAGATTTCCCGCTTCTATCCATTTTTTAGCATTATCCCAACTGGCCCCTCCGTTACTCATCATTATACCCAATAAAACACCACAGGTAGTTGCTCCCGCCAAAAACCCGCCTAAAGCTTCTTTTCCCATAACAAACCCAATTAATAAAGGGGCAAGCAAAGCAATTAATCCGGGTAGTATCATTTCTTTAAGTGCCCCGGTGGTAACAATATCAATACATCTTCTCGTATCAGGTTTTGCCTTTCCGTCCATTAACCCTATAATTTCCTTAAATTGCCGCCTGATTTCTATTACCATTTTATTAGCAGCCCTGCCTACGGCTTTCATGGTTAAAGCAGCCATAACAAAAGGCATTAAACCCCCTAACAATAAACCAATAACAGTCACAGTGTCGGTTAGATTTATTACCGACAGGTTCGCCGTACGTTGATAGGCAGAAAAGAGAGCTAAAGAAGTAAGAGCCGCAGAACCAATGGCAAACCCTTTACCTACAGCAGCAGTAGTATTGCCCAAAGCATCCAGTTCATCGGTAATTTTCCTTACCTCAGGTGTCTGCTCAGACATCTGGGCAATTCCGCCGGCATTATCGGCAATCGGGCCATAGGAATCAGTAGACATTACTATGCCGATAGTAGCCAGCATACCTACGCTGGCAATACCAATACCATAAAGTCCACCAAAAAAATGAGCAAGATAAATAGCTAAACTTATGGTCATAATAGGTAAAATAGTACTTTCAAAACCCACGGCTAAACCGGTAATAATCGTAGTTGCCGGACCGGACTGGCAACTTTTAGCGATATCTTTTATAGGCGGTCCGCTGGTAAAATATTCACTTTCCAGTCCAATTAACATCCCGGCAACCAACCCGGTTAAAACAGCCCAGAAAAGATTCAGCGAAGAAAAAGTTTTAGCAATTATGACATAAGCACCTATCAAAAAAAGTACTCCTCCGATATAAGTAGCGTATCTGAGAGCTGACTGAGGTTTTACATTTTTTAAAAGTTTCAAAGACATTATCCCACAAACCGAAGCAACCATTCCAATTGTGATTAAAAACAAGGGTAGAGACATCCACTTCAAGGGATTAGGCATTGTAGCTCCAATAGCCATAGTAGCAATCACCGAACCCACATAAGATTCAAATAAATCCGCTCCCATTCCGGCCGTATCCCCAACACAATCTCCAACGTTATCAGCTATAACTCCCGGATTGCGCGGATCATCTTCAGGTATACCCGCTTCCACTTTACCTACTAAATCCGTTCCCACATCAGCACTCTTGGTATAAATCCCCCCGCCTACCCGGGCAAAAAGGGCAATAGAACTCGCTCCCATAGCAAAGCCGTTGATTATAAGGGGATCCTTGGTTAAAAAATATGTCAAGCCTAAACCGAGCAAACCTAAAGCCGCTACGGATATCCCCATTACCGAGCCACCGGAAAAAGCAATATTTAGTGCTTCTGATATCTTTCCGCTAATAGCTCCCTGACAGGCCCGATTACTGGATTTGGTTGCTGCCTGCATACCCAAAAATCCAGCCAACATTGAACAACCTGCACCTAAAAGATAAGCCATCCCTGTCCAAAAACTCAAAAAAACACTTAATACGATAAACACCAAAACAACAAAAATACCAATAATTCTATACTCCCTCTTTAAAAAAACCATTGCTCCCAAATGAATCTCTTCAGCAATTTCCTTCATTTTTTCCGAACCTTCATTTTTCTTTTTTACCGTCAAATATGTCCACCCGGCAAATAAAAGCCCTAAACAACCTACTGCAATTGGAAAAAATAACGCATTCATAATTTTTTACCCATCCTTTTTTTTAAATTTTTTTGAATTTTTTTTTCTGTAACAATCTCTCCTTGATAAATATTTTTTTTGCCCACCACACATGACTATCGATATCCGGGCAAATGTTCGGTAACATTTTGGTATTTAATTTTAATGAGGTTTAATATAGCACAAAATTATTTGAAAAGTAAAGGACATTTTTAAAAAACATCCTTTTCTTGTCATAAGCAATATCTAATCAAGGAGAATAACGCTATCTCAATCAAAAAGAGTATCAATTAATTCGGCTACTTCTTCCTCTGATTTAGCTTTATCCAGGAGAGGAATAATCTTTTTTCTGCCCGGAATGTTCTTGAGATAATAACGAAAAAATTTTCTCATTTTAACAATTCCCAAACGCACGCCGTCTTTATTTGTTAAGAGATGTAAGTGTTTAACCAGCGTGTCTCTTATCATATTAAAATCGGGCCGAACAAAACTTGTTCCCTTCTTTAAAAATGATTCTATTTCTTTGAATATCCACGGATTTCCCAGAGCACCACGCGCAATCATTATTCCATCACAACCGGTTTGCTCAAACATCAACAGTGCATCCCTTCCACACCATATTCCCCCATTAGCAATTACCGGAATATTTAAACGTTTTTTTACTTCTTTAATTATCGCATAATTAACCGGACCCTGATGTCCCTGCCGATAATGACGCCCGTGAATCACTAAAGCATCAATTCCGCAATCCTGGGCAAGTAAAGCAATTTCTACGGCATTAAGATTATTATCATCCCATCCAATTCGGATTTTTAAGGTAACCGGTATTTCGAGATTTTTGGTCAATATTTTTAATATTTCTTTTAGTTTTTCCGGCTCCCTCATTAAAAAAGCACCGGCTTTTTTTTTAATTACCTTCTTTGCCGGACAGGAAGCATTCACATCAATCAAATCTATTCCCTGACTTTGAATAAACAGAGCCCCTTCCAACATCGTCTTCGAATCCCATCCTAACAATTGGCTTCCTAAAGGTTTATCTTCCGGAATTGTCTCCAGTCTGCAAATTTTTTTCCTTTTACGGTATTTAATAGAAGAGGCATCAATCATTTCGGTAAAAGCAAACCGGCAACCGAATTGGCGGTTTATTATTCTAAAAGGTAAATCCGAAATCCCCGCCAAAGGTGATAACAATACCCGGCTGTTAAGAATAAGTTTCCCTATTTTTAATTCCGACATAATATTTATCCTATAAATAAAAAGCCCAAAAGTTTTATTTTTAAAAACTTCTGGACGGTAAACTAAATTTTTGTTACTTATTTTTTGTTTATCTCTTCTTTCATTCTCCTTCTTAATAACTCTTCAGCTTCCACACTTTCAGGATTAAATCAATTATTTACAAAACTAAAATGGGCATTCTCCCCGCACACCTCAATTTTATCCGTATCAAAAACATGTTTGGTTGAAGACTCAAAATTTCAGTCCCTTGAATCACCAAAAATTAAACAAACAAAGACAAATAGCATTAAAAAACAAATAATATTTACTTTCAGCACTTTAAATGTTTTCTTACTTTTTAGAAGACATTTTCTTTTTACAATTAACATATAATTCAATAGTTGTCAATTGTTTTTTTCCTTGTTTCTTTAAAAACAAAAACCGTTAAAACCAGAGGATACTTCAATTTTTTTCTGTTTACTCCATTTGTCTCTAAAGATCAAATATCAGGTACATACTAAAATTCTTAAAAATCATTTTCACTTTATTTAGTAAAAGTAATATCATTTTTTTAAAAATTAACTCTTTGATTCAGGGATTACCCCAAAAATTAGCTTTTAATTTAAAAAATACTATATAAAACAAAGGGAACTGTAAAATTGAAAATAATAAGAGATTTCGCCTTCGTTATAATGTTTTTAATCAAAAACCGGAGAAAAAGTTTCCTTTGAGATTATTTTTTCATTGATAAATTTTAGATATAAAAATTGTCAAAGTTATAAAATATTTGGAGTTAAAAAAAATGGGGAAAACTTCTCTTTCGATTTTCTTGACAAAATAATAAAGGAATGGTATATTTATGATGTGATTTGTGATTAATTTAAGATAATGCCGGTTCCTAAAATGTTTGCATTCTTTAAAAATTTTAAAAAAAGGAGAATGGTATACTGTTTAGAACTTATCGTTTTGGGTATACCAAATAAAAAATGGAAGACAATAATAATAAAAACAGCAATAACGAGGAAATAGAAGTTTTTTATAAGCCTTCTCCAAAAAACAATGCTAACGCCAAAGAAGACATTATTCCTGTAGAAAACCAACTAAAAAAAATAGTAGATTACCTGGAAGGGAAATTAGTAGAGGAGACGGATAAAAATATTGAAACACAGGGAAAAACTCCTGAAGATAAAATCAAAGAATCTTCCGAAGCAAAAGAGATACTGACAGAAAAAAGGCGGGAAGAGAAAATACAACAAATACTGGAACCGAAAGCACCTGAAAAAGGAGAAAGTTTTAACTCTCATATACAACAAATAAAGGATGCCTTAGAATCTATTCTACCTATTGATGAAAAACCTATTGAAAATAAACCTCCCGATAAATCATCCATGGACAAGCAGCAATCACCCGGTAAACAAGAGGATGATATAGAACAAACACCCGAGGAAAACTTCACTCCCGGACAAATTGCCGATAAACAGGACTCCCCGGAATTAATTCCCGAAAAAGAACCTGCAGAAGATAGATTTTCTCTGCAACAAGTTCTTAATAAACAAGTGGATGATATAGAACAAACACCCGAG
>JAGLYT010000135.1 GCA_023132075.1 bacterium | reverse complement strand
TTAATAAAAATTTATTATGTATTCCTTCTACTGTTTATCAGTATCCTACCATATTAAAAATCTTAGATATTTTAAGTCTGGCAATAATTTTTTGGGTAATAATAAATAATTTTACTAAAAAATCCCAGATAAACCGCCTTTTAACCGTAATAATCTTTATGGGTTTTTCCTTAAGTTTTTTATGTATTTTGCAGCACTTAAGTAAAGGTGGTAACACTTTTTTAGGCATAAAACCTATGTATGCAAGGTCTAAATTTTTTGGCCCCTATATCAACGGCAATCATTTTGCTGCTTATTTAGGAATGATTGTTCCTCTATCTATAGGAATGGGATTATCCGAAATAAAAAAAAGTAAAAAACTATTATTCTGGTTTCTGGGAATAATTATGGCATTAGGGCTTTTATTTTCTCTTTCCAACGGCGGAATAGTTTCCTTTATAGGAGCAATGATTTTTCTTTTTATTTTTTTAAACAGCAGAAAATCCACTCAAAAAGGAAAATGGATTATTGCTACGGTTCTTTGTCTGGTTATTATGGGGGTTATTTGGTTGGGGATTAATCCAATAAAAGAAGAGGCATCTCAGCTCTTTCAATTTAATCAATCAGAATCATTTCAATCCCGCTGGCCTGTATGGAAAGCAAGTATAAAAATGCTAAAGGGAAACTGGTTGTTTGGTACAGGACTGGGCACCTTTCGTTATGTCTTTCCAAAATTCAGGCCTCCCGGAATAAACAGAGAATTCAGATATGTTCATAACGATTACTTAGCTGTTCTTTTAAATACAGGTATTGTAGGGTTTCTTATTCTGTTTTTAGGCGGATTTTATTATTTTCGTAATATTATAAAAGAATTTTATAAAAGACGAAACCCTTATATTATAGCAATATCCTGCGGTATTATCACCGCCTTATTTTCAATGTTATTGCATAGTTTTGTTGATTTCAATTTACAAATAGGCCCCAATGCTTTACTTTTTATTATTATTACCGCTCTTACTATTCAAATATTAAAACTTAGAAATGAAAACAAAGATTCCTCTCCCCTTGAGGGAGAGGGTAGGGTGAGGGGTAACAATTTAAGAATTTATGATATACCCTTGGGCTGGAAAAAATCACTTGCAGGCGGAATTGCCGGGATTATTTCACTAATTCTAATAGTAATCTTAATAAAACCGGCCAGAGCGAATTATTATTATAATGGTTATCTTTCTAACAAAAATATAGAAAACTTAGAAAAAGCAATAAATTTAAACCCTTTAAATGCATTATATCATTATAAACTTTTCCTGGAATATTTAAAGAAAAAACCACAAAACAAATACATTAAAAATTCTTTAAAAGAAATAAAGCAGGCAATATATCTTAATCCAACAAATGCAAAGTATCATCTGACTCTTGCTGTGCTCTACAGCCAACTGGCAAACAGGCCTATTATTCATCGTCCATCAGAGGACGATTACATAAAATTGGCTCATCAAGAGTTTCAGCAAGCAATTTATTTAGCTCCCAATAGCCCCTATGGACATAAAATTTATGCTGATTGGCTTTTTGTTAACCCCAAAAACATTGAAAAAGGAATCAGCGAATATAAAAAGGCACTTACTTTAAAGCCGGAATTAACCGCTGATACTCTTGAGTCTTGTTATAACTCAACCCATAATTATAATTTATTGTCAAAAATAATACCGGATACTATCGATGCTCATTTTGCTTTAAGAAAATATCTTCTTAAAAAAGGATTAAAGGAAAAAGCTTTAGGGGAAGAAAAGATTGTGTTAGATAAAATAACATCTGAAATTTCCTTAGCAAAAGATAAAAAAGAAATTTATCAAAAAGCAGGACAAATTTATCATGACTTAGGAAAATTTAATGAATCAATAAATGCGTACAAAAAAGCTATTGAATCAGGTTTACAAAGCACCTGGAATTATTACAACCTTGCAAATAGTTATAGAAAATTAGGTAGGATAGATTTAGCTATAAAATATTTTAAACTTTCTGCAAAATTAGATAAAAATAACAGTTGGCCATATTTTAGTTTAGCAAAGTTGTATCAAAGATTGGGTGAGGAAGAAGAATCAAAATTAATGTGGGAAAAGATTCTTAAATTAAGGAAACCAGATCCGGATGTTAAACGGATTGCTAAGAGAGAATTGAATAAATATTAAATAAAAGGATTAATTTGTATTTATGGATACAACTCCAGATTTTTTTGTTAAAAAGCAGGAAGAATTTTATAAAGAAAAGAATGAAACTCTTTCGAAAAAAGTTATTCATGGTGGAATATGGATGTTCTTTTTGAGAATAACAACTAGAGTACTTTCATTAGTTAGCACTGTTATTTTAGCTCGAGTCTTATTACCTGAAGATTTTGGTATTATGGGTATTGCTTTACTATCTATAGCAACTTTGGAAACTTTTTCTCAAACTGGCTTTGACCGAGCATTAGTTCAAAAAAACAAGGGTATAAAAGGATATTTGGATACAGCTTGGGTTTGTCTTCTTATGAGAGGGGTTATAATTTCAATTGGTTTGTTTTTATTAGCTCCATTGGTAGGTATTTTTTTTCGTGCTCCCCGGGTAATTAACATAATAAGAGTTATTGCTCTTGCCCAATTGTTTAAGGGTGCAGCTAATATCGGAGTAGTTTATTTTCAGAAAGAATTAGACTTTAAAAAAAAATTTCTTTATCAAACAGGTAGTTCTCTTGTAAGTGTAGTAGTAACTCTGTCCCTAGTTTTTATTTTGCGGAATGTGTGGGCTTTAGTTTATGGTGCAGTAGCTGGTAGTTTAACTCAACTTGTTTTATCTTATCTGATTCATCCATATCGTCCCAAATTTAAATTTGATTTTAATAAAGCCAAAGAACTTTTTGGTTTTGGCAAATGGATATTTATTGCTACGATACTTGTATTTATTTTAACTAAAGGAGATGCTGCATTAGTTGGTAAAGTAATTGGGATAACCGCACTTGGTTTTTACAGTATGGCGTATAAGTTTAGTAATTTTTCGTGTACAGAAATAGCCCATGTAATTTCTCAAGTAAGTTTTCCTGCTTATTCTAAATTACAAAATAATTTATCTCAATTGAAAAAGGCTTATTTTAAAGTATTGCAAATGGTTGCTTTTATTTCAATACCTTTAGCAGGTGGATTATTTATATTTACGCCGGAATTTGTAAATATTTTCTTAGGTCAAAAATGGATTCCTATGATTTCAACAATGAAAGTGTTATGTATATTTGGAGCGATAAGGTCTATTTTAAATAGTTTTGGGTCATTATTTAATGGAGTAGGCAAACCAATAATTGGAGCTAAAATTAGTATTTTTAACTTAGCGATTTTATCCGTTATCATTTTTCCACTAACTGTCAAGTTTGGTATAATAGGTACTGCTTGGTCAGTTTTGATATCACACCTTAGTTCTTGTATTTTAGGGATTAGAGAAGCACAAAAATTGTTGAAATTTAGTTATTTTCATTTTTTCAAAATTATATTTCTTCCTATTGGTTCGACAACGATTCTTTATTTTATTATAGGAATAATTAAGCAATATATTTTTTACAAATATAATTTAAATTGTTTTTTTATTATAATCACCATATCTGTTTTACTTTATTGTTTATTATTTTATTTATTGAATAAAGTAATAAGATGTGAATTAAAAGAATTAGTAGATTTAATTTTTAATCAATTTAGATTTTATAAATTAATAAACCGATCAAAGGAGATATTATAATGATTAAATTATTGGCAAGATATATTTTACCAGTGTCAATATACAAGTTGTTGTCTAGGATTAAATATAAACTGGTTTTAATCTTTGGGTATAGAGATATAAAGATTTTTACCCCAAATTATGAACAAGCTTGGGATGATAAAATAAAAAAACAAATTCCAAAAAGACGTATAAAAAAATTAAAACTTATTTCACTTTTAATAGAAAAAAACAGTAGTGTGCTTGATTTTGGTTGTGGAGATGGTGTTGGCTTAGAGTTTATAAAAAAAAAAGGTATTACTTCAAAGTTGTATGGGATTGATATTTCAAAAAAAGCTATAGAGGAGTGTGAAAAAAAAGGAATAAGCGCAAAACAAGGTAATATTTGTGATAGAGAACTTATAAAGAGTTTGAAAAAGTTTGATTATCTGATTTTAGCAGATGTTATTGAACATATACCAAATCCTGAAGAAATATTAATTGCTTTAAAAGATAAATTTAATAAAGGAATTATAATAAGTCTTCCGAATACAGGTTTTATTAGAGATCGGATTAGATTTATGTTGGGGAAATTCCCTATGCAGTGGGATGTTTTTCCTGGAAAACATTTACGATTTTGGACATATAATGATTTTTTATGGTGGTTGGGGCAATTAGGGTTTAGGGTTAAAAGATTTATCCCGGGTTCTGGGATCTTATTGATGAGAAAAATTTGGCCAAATTTATTTTGCGATGTAATGGTAGTTCTTCTTGCGAAAAGAAAAAATTAATGTAGAAAAAAATATTTTGTTTGTTATTTTATGGTAAAAGTTTTTTAACTTTATATTTAATAAATACAATATCAGATAAAAAAATTAATAAATATTATACAAAATAATAGGAGGATAATATGTGTTTGAGAAAGTTTAAGATTTTTTATAGAAAGATATTTCCTGGACATCGGTATTCGGTTGTACCAAGACTATTGAATGATTGTGATAGTGTGCTTGATTTAGGGTGTGGCCCTATTTCGCCACTCCATTTTTGTAATATAATTTTTTCTGTTGGTGTAGATATTTTTGAACCGTATTTAATTCAATCTAAAAAAAAAGAGATTCATAACGAATATATTTTATCAAATGTTTTGGATATAGAATTTAGACCTAAATCTTTCGATGCAGTAGTATCGCTTGAGATTTTGGAACATATTTCTAAGAAGGATGGGTATAAATTAATAGAGAAAATGAAAAAATATGCAAGGAAAAAAATTATT
>JAGLYT010000134.1 GCA_023132075.1 bacterium | reverse complement strand
GGAGAATTATATTTACATTATCCGGCTAATTTTTTGCTTATGCCGAGACTGTTTAATTATGGGAATATAATAATTTCGCTTTTTATAACTTCATGCATGACCGGAATGATGGTGAGTATGATTCATCAGGTAAATAAAAATGTTTTTCCCGGTGTGCGCAGTAATTTTAAAAAAGCAGTTAAAAAATATGTAACATTGGTTGCTCTTTGGATAGTAGTTTTTATATTGGTATCTATTGTTTTTAGAGGGCCGAAATTTTTTATTTTAAAATATTATTTCCAAAAAACAGGTTTTTTTAGTTGGTGGAATGTATTTCGGATGGCTTTTACCGGCAGTGTTTTAATCAGCATATTGATAGAAATGTTTTTTGGATATGCGGCGGCAGCAGTAATGATTGAAGGGAAAAGTGCCTGGCAGGCAATAAAAAGGAGTTTTTTTATAGCGAAGAAATTTTTCTTTCCGACTTTTATGTTGGTGGCAATACCTGTGTTTTTTATTTTTTTAATGTCGATTGTAAAATGGAAGATTCCACAAATGATGAAGCAGTTTTTTCCGGAGATGGCAATTTGTGTCTTGGTTTTGGGGGTAATTGTCTCTTTATTAGTTAATTATATAGTTACTGCTTCGGTTACAATCTTGTTTTTGATGAATAAGGAGATAGAGGAAAAAGAATAAAAATAAAGACAGAAAAATAAATACTAAATCCTAATATCTAAATACTAAACCCTCCTTACAGACTGGAGGACAGGCAAATTCAAAATACAAAATACAAAATTCAAAACAAAGGACAAAGAGAAAAGAATGGGCGGTAGGGGGATTTAAAAGATGGGCATGCTTGTCCTCCAATCTTTAAGGAGGATCTGCCAATCTGTTAAGGCGGAGTTTAGATTTGTTTAATTAGTTAGGATTGTGTGAAAGAGGAGGAAGGATGAAGAGGGTTTTATCGGGATTAATAATAATTTTTATGGGGTTGTTTTTAACCGGTTGTAGTAAAACTTACAATGCGGAGCGATTGTTATGGAAGGCTAATCAAAAGTCAAATAAGATATTCCAGGATCCTAAAGTGATTCCTGAAGGACAATATGCAGAAGTTCTTACCGCTTATGAAAAGATAATAAAGAAATACCCTGAAAGAATGCAATCAGGAGCAGCAAGGTTTAAAATGGGGATGCTTTATGTGGCTAAAAAGGATTTTGAGACAGCAGAGGAAATGTTTAGAAAAATTTTAGAAGAACATCCGGATAAAAAGAAATTATGTGCCAAAGCTCAAGTAAATATTGGTAAGTGTTATGAAGAAAGAGATGATTGGGAGGAAGCTTATATCGAATATAAGAAGGCATTTAATGATTATACCGATACCCGTGTGGGGTTAGCTATTCCTTTTTATATTGCCAGTTATTGTCAGCGTAAAAGGCCTCCTTCTGAAGCAAAAAGAGAATTTGATGATGCACTCGCAACTTATAGAAAATTAATAAAGGATAATCCTAAAACCCCATTAGCTTATTTGTCTCACGGGTTTATTGTCCGTTGTTATGATGGCCAGAAAAAATGGAAAGAAACAATAGATGCTTTATGGCTATTACATAATAATTACCCTAAGACACCGGAAGGGGCAAAGGCCTTAATTGCTATAGGGGTTGTTTATCAAAAGAGACTTAATCAATTGGGAAAAGCAATAGAAATTTATAAACAATATATTGAGAAGTATCCTGAAACTAAAATGTCCGTTGTTTTAACAAAAGTTGTTGAACGATTGAAAGCAGGGGATACAGTAGAGCCGCCGGTCCTTTCGACAGAACAATAGATCACTATGACTAATACGAATTATCGTAATTTTAAAATAAGTATAATTATTGCTTTATTGCTTGTTATTTATGGGCCTACCTTTTTGTGGATGAAGCAGAGGTTTTTAGCTGCAGATTCTTACTATTCTCATGGTTTTTTAATTCCCTTCATTGCTATTTTTCTTATTTGGCAGAAAAAAGAAAGATTAATGCAAATTCCTATTAAATCTTTTGGTGGAGGTTTTTATATATTTTTAGGAGGATTATTTCTTCAAATTATAAGTGCTTGGTGGAGTATATTTTTTACTTCTGGTTTCTCTTTTCTCATAGTACTTATAGGGTTAGTACTTTATTTTTTTGGTAAAAAAATTACTAAGGAAATACTTTTCCCGCTTGGATTCCTTGTTTTTATGATACCGTTTCCTTTAGTTGTTATTGCTAAAATTAATCTTAAAATGAAATTATTTTCTGCTCATTGGGCAACATTATTTCTTAGTAAAATAATGGGCCTTGTTGCTGTTAGGAGTGGAAGTTATATCAAAATGGCTCATTGTTCTTTAAGTGTGGATGATCCTTGTAGTGGATTAAAATCGTTGATTTCACTATTGGCTTTGGGAGCAATGTTTGCTTATCTTATAAAAACTTCTCGATTAAAGAAATTAATCATTTTTTTAAGTTCAGTACCAATGGCGTTGATAGCTAATGCTATCAGAGTAATATTTTTATGTTTGGTTAGTGAAATTTATGGAACTAAAATAGCAATGGCAGGATTTTTTCATAATTTATCGGGGTTGCTGGTTTTTGTCATTGCTTTTATTGGGATGATGTTTATATCTAAAGCATTGGAATAATATATAAAATATACAAGGATGTATTAAAAAAGGGAAAAAATGATTAGAGAAGAAAAAAGAGTAGCAATGGTAATTTTTTTATTATTAATAGTGGCGATGATTAGTGTCAGGTTTTTTTATTTTAAGAAGAAAATAATTTCAGAAAAAAATTTAATTGATATCCCTTTTATTATTAACGATTGGAAGAGTAAAGACATTCCAATGGCTGAAAGAACCTATGAGATATTAGAAACTAAAGATGTTTTATTTAGGGAATATAGTAAAGGAATCGGGCATTCGGTTTATTTGTGTATTGTTTATTCTAAAGATAATAGAAAGGTTTCCCATCCTCCTGAGGTTTGTTATGAGGGAGGAGGGTCCATGGTTTTAAGTAAATCCATAGAATATATCTCTCTTTTAAAAGGTGGTTTTTTTAAAGCAAACAAACTTATAGTTCAAAGGGGTAATAAAAAAGAAGTTGTTATTTATTGGTATAAAGCGGGCAATAAGGATACTATTAGTTATTATAAACAGCAGTGGTATATTGTTTTAAATCGGATATGGGAAAGAAACGGCAGTAGCAGTGGTGCTTTGATTAGATTTTCTAGTCCAATATTAAATAATAACGAAGAAGAAACAATTGTTTTAATGAGAAAATTTATTGCAGAAGTGATTCCCATCCTTAATGAATATCTTATCTAATATTTTTTTCTTTTCTTTGCTTTGCTCTCTCTTTTTAGTTTGTAGACGATTAGAAATTATTTTTTTTCTGATATGTCTTATTTTATAGTGAAAAAGCAAAGAATAAAAATACCGTTCCCAATTATTGCATTATATAATTAACAAGTTTTATTATTGCAAAATATAAATTAAACTGGTAAAATATATTTCATTGATATTAGGGACGGATGTAATTTATGAATAAAAAAGAAAATAGGGAACTACAACAAATTATTAAATTGGCTTTAGAGGAAGATATTGGTAGTGGGGATATTACTACCCGGTTTTTGGTTTCTTCCCGGACAAAAGCGAATGCAGTAATGTTGGTACATGAGCCGGGAGTAATTTGTGGTATGAATGTAGCTCATCAGATATTTGAGGTGGTTAATAAAAAATGGCAAGGGAAAGGCGTAAAATTTACATCAAAGGTAAAAGATGGGGAAAAGGTAGAAAGAGGGCAGGAAATAGCAAAAATTTCCGGTGATGCACGTATAATTCTTACCGCTGAAAGGGTAGCATTAAATTTCTTGCAACGTTTGTCGGGAGTTGCTACTTTAACCAATCGTTATGTGGAGGCAGTTAGTTCTCTGCATTTCAAACATTCTCCTAAAATTATAGATACCAGAAAAATGACTCCGGGGTTAAGATATCTGGAAAAATATGCAGTGCGTTGTGGGGGCGGATATAATCATCGGATGGGACTTTATGACATGGTATTGATAAAAGATAATCACCTGCAGGTAATTGAATCTGCGTTGGAATCAAAAGAAGAAAAAGATGGTTTGGAAAAAATAATAAAAAGAGCCAGAAAAAAAATAGATAAAAAAATAAAAATTGAGGTAGAGGTTGAAAATCTAAGGCAACTGAAACATGTGATTGGATTGGATGTGGATATTATTATGTTAGATAATATGAGAGGAGAACTACTGGAGAAGGCTGTGGAAATGATACATAAAAAAAGGAATAAAAAACGGACATTGCGGCCTCTTATTGAACTTTCCGGCGGAATAAATTTAGAAAACATAAAACATTTTGCCTTATTGGGTATAGAGAGAATTTCGATTGGTAAGCTTACTTGTGCACCAAAAGCATTGGATATAAATATGGAAGTGGTTTAGACAAACAAAAGTCCATAGTCGACAGTCCATAGTCCATAGATTACAGACAAAGATAAAGACAATAAAAAGAAGGCACAGAGGCACAAAGTAAAAAAGAAAAAGAGACCATTTTTTCCCCTTTGAGAAAGGGGGGTAGGGGGATTTAGACAAAGACAGGTATCAAGGTTTACTGATTGGTGGCCCCGAAGGCTCCCGTCAAGGGAGAAAAACAGAAGATAACGACTGGTTGTTAATTTAAAGAAAAAAGGGGGATTAATTGAGTAATAAAGTTCTTAATATCTTGAAAAAAAATAAAGGTGATTTTTGTTCCGGAGAGAAATTGGCTAAACGGCTAAATATTTCCCGCACTGCTGTTTGGAAAAAAATCATGGCTTTAAAAAAAGAAGGATATGTTATTTCCGCACACAAGAAAAATGGTTATTTATTAGAAGCAATTCCTGACTTACTCTTACCTGAAGAAATACAATACAATTTAAAAACCAAAATTTTAGGAAAAAAAATTCATTATTTTTCTCAAACAAATTCTAC
>JAGLYT010000133.1 GCA_023132075.1 bacterium | reverse complement strand
AGTGATGGTGTTCTTGATGTAATTGTTGGGGCGAAAGACAATCTTTATGCTTTATCCGGAATGGATGGTAAAAAACTGTGGCTTTTTCATCGGGTAGGGAATCCATCCTCAACTGCTATAGGAAAAATTGATGATGATGAGATTGAAGATGTCGTTGTTGTTTTTTCCAAAGGAGTGGTTTCGCTTAGTGGAAAAACAGGTGCCATTATTTGGGAGTGGGAAAGTCCTGTGTTATTAACAGATGAAACATTATTGCCCGTTGCTCCCGTTTTAGGAGACATTAATAATGATGGGGTTCTGGATGTTGTATGTGGTTCGGATAAAGGGCATGTTTATGCCGTGAATGGAATAACCGAAGGTAAAAAATATCTCTGGGATTTTAATATGGGAGAAGAAATTCCGTTTTCTGCCGCACTTTTTGATTTTAATGGTGATAGAGGTCTTGATGTAGCTATTGTTTCACGGAAGGGGATTATTTATTTGGTTAGCGGAAAAGACGGGCATTTATTATGTCAATTTGATATTCATTCTCCTGTAGGGGCTCCTTTAGTAATTGCTGATGTAAACGCTAATGGAATGGCTGATTTGGTTGTCGGTACTCTGGATGGTAAAATTATAGTTGTAGAGTCAAATGCAGGATGCAAAGAGAAAGAAATTATCTGGGGTGTTTTGGGTGGTAATAGTTTACACACTGCCCGGGCGAAATAAGCAGAAAATATAGTATTCTGAAAATAGGTTAGCAAAGAACAGTGTGCTATTGGAGAGAATTAAACGTTCTTGCCTGTTAAATTCAGGGAGCAATGAATGCATCGTTACGGACGATGCATTTCGGATACATATTGTTTATGGAAGAACCGGTCTTTTTTGCTTTTAAAAAGGAAAAATAAAAAGAATGAAAATTTCTGTTTTTAGCATTACTGATTTGGGAAAGAGACGTTCTTTAAATGAGGATTTTTATATTTGTGATAAGGAAAAGCAAGTATATTTGGTTGCTGACGGAATGGGAGGAAGAGAAGGCGGAGAAGTAGCAAGTAGGATGGCAGGGGAGATATTTGTGGCAAAAATTTCTCCTTTTTTGGAAGATAAAGAGATTACTGTTCCTTTTGAATTAAAAGAAGAAGAGGATTTTTTTTCTGCAATTATTAAATATGCAATTGAACAAGCTAATACTGCAGTATATCAATATGGTTTAAAGGAAACTTCAAAAAAAGGAATGGGAACTACTTTTACCGTAGCAATTCCTTATGAAGGGAAGCTTTATGTAGGACATGTCGGGGATTCCAGATTATATAGAATTCGTCAGGGAAATGTTGTTCAACTCTCGGAAGACCATACTTTAGTACAGCAGATGATTAAAGAAGGACGACTTGATGCTAAAGGTGCCCGACAACATCAAAAAAAGAATGTAATTACCCGTTCTCTTGGTCCCAATAAAAGAATTAAACCCGATGTCTTTTCCCAGCAAATCACTAAAGGAGATATTTATTTGCTTTGTAGTGATGGTTTATACCAGATGGTAGAAGATGACGAATTATTTGGGGAACTTCTTTCTCTCGGGGAAAAAGATTTAGAAACCGTAGGGAAGAATCTTGTTTCTGTTGCTAATAAAAAAGGAGGCAAAGACAATATAACTTTACTTCTTTTTAGAGTAGAGGAAGAAAATTAATCCAAAAATGCTTAAAGAATTAGGAAAATATAAAATAATTAAACAACTTAGTACAGGTAGTGCAGCTAATATTTATTTAGCAGTGCAAAAGAACCTGGAAAGACAGGTTGTTATTAAGCAGTTAATGCGGGAATTTTCTCTGCATAAAAAACTGGTTGCCCGTTTTGAACAGGAAGCAAAAATAATTTCTTCCCTCCGTTATGATTCTATTATTCATATTTATGATTATTGGAAAAAAGGTAATTCTTACTATATTGTGATGGAATATGTTTCCGGTAAAACCCTCAAGGAAATCCTTCGTCAAACTTTTTCTTTTCCGGGACAGGAAGGGTTAATTGTTTTTTATGAAATAGTGAAAGCCCTGGAATATGCCCATAATCAGGGAATTGTTCACAGGGATTTAAAACCTGCTAATATAATGATTTCCGAAGAAGGAAGGTTGAAAATTCTGGATTTTGGTATTGCTCATGTTGTAGAAAAAAATCTGACTAATATGGGAGTGGTTATCGGTACTTATTCCTATATGTCTCCGGAGCAGGCAATAGGGAATAAAATAGATAATCGTTCGGATATTTTTTCTTTGGGCATAGTGATGTATGAACTTTTGTGCGGGAAGAAACCGTTTAAAAAAGACGAACAGGGAGAAGTGACTGAAAAGATAATTAACCAAAAGCCCGTTTCGGTAAGAAAAATTAATCCCTTAGTTCCCTGGGGGGTAGGACGAATAATAAAAAAATGTTTGAGAAAAAACCCGAATAAGCGTTTTCAGAGTATGGGGCAAATTAAAAGAAAATTAGAAAAATATATTCGGAAATTGCCTTTGGATCATCCTTCGGTTTTACGAAAATTCGTGGAAAATTCAACCCCTTTATATGACCAAAAAACTGTTTTAGTAGAAGAACTGGAAAAGAAAGAAAAAAAAGAAAAAAAAGAAAAAATAAAAAAGAAGGAAAAAAAGAAAAGAATAGAAAAGCTTAAAGCTTTTTTTCAGATAAGAAATAAACCGCATTTAAGATTTTTTATAACAGCGTTATTATTCTTTATTCTTTTTGCCGAGTTGGAAGTTATCTTTAATTATTTTGGTATTACCTTTAAGATACAAAAAGAGTGGGTATTATCTTTGGGTGAATGGGTTTTTTTCCATTATGAAAAAAATTTCCTAAATACTTCTCGTATTACTATCCAGGCTCCCTGGAAAATTTTAATATAGATAAAGTTATATAAATGTTAAAAAAAAGATGAAAGAGATGTGTTTTATAAAGCCGGAATATTTTTTTCTCTCTTATGCATAATTTTACCCAGTATATTTTGTCTTTATTTTTTTGATTTTTGTGCTATAGTTAAAAAGAGAAGGCAGGATAAAAATATAAAAATTGTCCCTTATTTCAGAAGAGGAGAAAAAAAGGGGAGCAGAAAATAAATGGTGTGTGTTCCTATTAAAAAAGGAGAAAAAAATGAATTTTCTTAAAATAAGCAGCAAAAAACATGTTTTGAGAATAGTTTTAGTTATACTATGGGTTTTATGTAGTTGTTCAAACCCAAAAGATGATTTGTATAATGAAATGATAAACGAATTGAAAGAAGTAATTAAGCACAATCCCAATGATGCAGAGGCTCACTATGAGCTTGGCTTTACTTATTATGAAAAAGGATTATCCGAGAAGGCGATAGAGGAATATAAAGAAGTGTTGAGAATTAATCCTGATAATGCACGAGCGCATTACAATCTCGGACTGATTTATTATGATAAGGGTTTATATGATGAAACGATATCTGAATATAAAGCGGCGATAAGGATAAATTCCGATGATACGGATGTGCATTATAATCTTGGGTTGATTTATGGGGAAAAAGGCTTGGGGGACGAGGAGATAAGGGAATATAAAGAAGTGATTAGTCTAAATCCTTATCATATAGAGGCTCGTTATAATCTTAGCTTAGCTTATTTAAAGAAAGGGTTGTATGATGAGGCGATAGTGGAATATAAAAAGTTAATAAGCATAAAGCCTGATTATATAGAAGCACACTATAATCTTGCTTTAGCTTATTTAAAGAAAGGTTTGTATGATGAGGCGATAAGGGAATATAAAGAGGTAACGAGTTTAAATCCTAATTATATGGATGCACATTATAATCTTGGGGTGGTTTATTTGCAATTAGGAAGAAGAAGGGAAGCACTTAATGAATATAAGATATTGAAGGATCAGAACAAAGAGTTAGCCAAAAGACTTTTTGATGGTATTAATAAAGAAAAAAACAAGTAAATATATTCTGCTTATCTTATTCTGACTTAATCCTGATTTTTTTTCTTTCATTTATTTTGTCCTAATAAAAATTTTACGAAAAATCCGGTACTTTTAAATTTAGTTCTTTCCAGATATTCGGGTACTCCATACATAGGTACACAACAGCATTTTTATCGTATTTTTTTATCCATGTCAGCATTTTCACATAAATTTCTTTTCGCATAAAGTCCGGATAACGCATCTTTTTGTCCTTAGGATGGACGAGTAATTCACCATCAAGAATCTTACTGTTTGTAAATCTGTTTTCAATTATCGGTTTAAGTGTTCGATGAAACCTTAAGCTGCCGATGCTTATCCATGCAATATTTTTTTCTGCATAGTAATACATTTTTTCAATAACATTCTGATAGTCCTTTTCCCATGTGTCATAGTAAATTACCGGGTCAAAATGAAAACCTACTCTAAATCCTGCTTCAGTCAAATTTTTTGCAGATTTGAGCCTTTCTTCCAGTGATGGGGTAAAATGTTCTTCGGAATCTATTATCTTTTGAGGATTTATAGACCAGGAGATTACAATATGCGGCGTAGGTTTAAACTTCAAAATATTAGCAATATTAGTGCTTTTTGTTTTGAATTCCAGAATATATTCTGTTTGGTTAAAAAAAGGAATTATATATTTTGAGTATTCAGTAATATCGTCAAGGGCGAGGGAATCAGTAAATTCCCCGGTACCAATCCTTCTTTTAATTATTTTTGTTTGATGCAATAGTGGTTTTAATTTACTCAAAATTTCTTCTATATTTACCGGCATAAGTATCCCGGGGAAATTAGTATAATGCTGAAGGTAGCAATAAGTGCAGTCGTAGGGACAGCCAAAACCTAAATTGAAAATATAATATCCGCAGGACACGACTTTTTTTGTACAGGGGCATGGTTTTAATATATCATAATTTTGCCTGATGAGAAAAAGTTTATCTTTTTCCAGAGAAGTAGTGTTTTTTATGATTTGGGTTTTAAAATTTTTTACTTTAGAAATAGTTTCAGGTGTGATTTTGGGGAATTTTTGTAATATTTTTTGAGTAAGAGGATAATTTAAACATTCTTTTTCAA
>JAGLYT010000132.1 GCA_023132075.1 bacterium | reverse complement strand
CCAAACTTTGTTTTCACAATATCACTTGTTTGTCCGACATTTAACGCAAAACTGGCTTTTTCAAATTCCGGAACCATTTCTCCACGAACAAAAAAACCCAAATCTCCTCCTCTTTTACTGCTTGCAGGATCCTTGGAATATTCTTTTGCTACTTCACCAAAATCATCTCCTTTTTTAAGCTTCTTTTGTGCTTCTTTTATTTTTTTTAGAGCACTTGCTTTCTGGCTTTTGGTTGCATCATCACTAACAGGGATTAATATATGTCTTACCCGAACTCCCTCCGGTTCTACCATTTTGTCCTTATTTTTCTTATAAAATTCTTCTATTTCTGCAGCAGTAGGTTCACTAATCTTAGATCTTACGGACATATCAATTAATTCCATAACCATCAACTGCTTGCTAATTTTCTCTTTGAATTCTTTCTGAGTAATCTTTTGCCTTTTTAACTCTTTTTTAAACTCCTCTTCCCCGGAAAATCTCTCTTTAACACTATCTACTCCTTTTTCAATCTTCCGTTTGGATATTTTTATTTTTTTCTTTTCCGCTTCCTGAAACATTAGTTTTTCATCAATCATCTGATTTAATATTTCTTTTTTTATTTCTCCTATCTTTGATTCAAGGTCTTTTTCTTTGGCTATTTTTTTGTATTGGTCAATAAACAATTCCGTCTTCTTTTGATACTCATCCAATAAAATCACCTCTCCATTCACAGTCGCAACAGTTTTATTAATCACCTTTGCCCAAAGGGTGAATGAACAAAAACCCAACAAACAGATTAAAAAAACAACACTTTTTTCAATAAAATTACTTTTTATTTTTTTCCTCATTTTTTTCCTCCTCATTGTTTGTTTCTTCCTCAAGGGAAGTCGAAAAAACTTTGTCTAACAATTCATAATTTATTTTTACCTTAAACTTATCTTTTAATTGCTCTATCCAAAGATCAAATTTATCTTTTTCGATCCTTTTTTTTATTTCTTCCTTTGCTTGATTAAAGTCTTGGGGTTCTAATTTTTTTATGTCGGTCAGCTTCACAATATGAAATCCTAATTGGGTTTTAACAATATCACTCAAATCCCCTTTGTTTTCCAGAGAAAAAGCTATTTTTTCAAATTCAGGAAGCATAAAAATTTCACCTTGCCTAAAAAAACCTAAATCCCCGCCCTGCTTTGCACTACCACTATCAATAGACATCTTTTGAGCAAGTCTCGAAAACCCCCGCCCCCGTCGTTTAAGTAAGGATAATACTTCCTCCGCTTTTTCATAGGTAGACAGAAGAATATGGCTTATCCGAACCTGCCTGGGATGAGAAAACTCATCCTTATGTTGTAAATAATAATCAGCCGTTTCTTCATTGGTTACACTAATCTCACTTTTTCTGGCTTCCTTAATCATTTGAGCGAGCAATAAACTCTCTTCCAATTCCTTTAACTTCGTCTTTATTTCATCATTTTTATTTAACCCTCGCCTTCTTGCCTCCACAACTAAAAGCCGCTCTTTTATCATTGCATCCAAAACCTGATGCCTGCCTTCCCGGGTATTGACAAAGGCCTGAAAAGAAAAAGGGATTTCCTCCAGCCTTTCCCTGTATTGGGAAGTAGAAACAGCCATTCCCCCGGCCTTAGCTAAAAATACTTCCTCTTTTTTACTACTACACGAAAAAAGAAACGAAACAAAAAGCAAAACCCCCATCCATTTAGAAAAAAACAATTCCCCTCTCCTTTTTTTACCCGCCATAATTGCAATTTAGGCAGGTTCATATTTACGACACAACTTTTCGAAGTCCCAATTTAATATTTGCCTATGGTATCACATTATAACAACCTTTGCAAGAATTTTTTTAAAAAATCTATAAGCTTGTTTTCTAATACAAATCGATTTACCTGAATTTTTATCTGAAAAAAGTCTTTTTGTTGAAAATTCATTTTTTCCTGCAAATAACTTCCGGTTAAAGCCAACACTTTTTCCGGTTCTATTTGTGCTTGCGGCAAAAAACTTATAATTAATACGTCATTTTTAATTTTAATTTCATCAACATATAGCTTTTGACTTAGAATACGCAAATCTAACAAATCAAAAAGACTTTCCAGCTCCTGGGGCGGCAATCCAAAACGGTCACCTAATTCCCCTTTTAATTGCCCGATTTGTTCTTTCCTGGTAATATTCATCATTTTTTTATAAATAGTTATTCTCTGATTTGCATCCGTAATGTAATCAGCAGGTATATGAACATTTAAATTTACATCTATCCTGGGTAAAGGAAGTTCTTTTTCCTCTTCTCCCTTTATTTTTTTTATGCTTTGAGAAAGTAATTTGCAATATAATTCCAGTCCTAATTCCAGCATATTACCATGCTGTGCAGCCCCCAAAATATTGCCCGCTCCCCGTATTTCCAAATCCTTCAGGGCAATTTTAAAACCGGAACCCAATCCTGTAAATTCAGCAATAGCCTCCAATCTTTTTTTTGCATCCGGAGAAATATTTTTTTTGTCCTTATAGAAAAAATAGACATACGCCTGATATCGATCCCTGCCTATTCTTCCCCGTAACTGATATAATTGGCTCAAACCAAAATTTTCGGCATTACTGATAATCATCGTATTAACATTAGGCATATCCAAACCGGCCTCAATGATAGTAGTAGAAAGTAATAGATTGTACTTCTTGTTTACAAACTCGGACATTACCGTTTCCAACTGCTTCGGCCTCATTCTTCCATGCGCTACCCCAATACTTATCTCAGGCAATAATTGTTTTATGTGCTCTGCTACCACCATAATGTCTTCTATCCTGTTATGTACAAAAAAAACCTGCCCCCCTCTTTTGATTTCAGCGGTAATAGACTTTTTAATAATTTCTTCACTGTATTTGCCCACATAAGTTCGAATAGGCAGCCTTCCCCAGGGAGGAGTATCTATGACCGACATATTTCTTATTCCTTCCAGAGCCATGGAAAGAGTACGGGGTATAGGAGTAGCTGAGAGGCTTAAAACATCAATATTTTTACGAATGCTCTTTAGTTTCTCCTTGTCTTTTACTCCAAACCGTTGTTCTTCATCAATAATCAATAACCCCAGATTTTTAAATTTTATATCACTCTGAAGCAAACGGTGCGTACCAATAATCACATCGATATTACCCATTTCTAATCTCTCAATAATTTCCTTTTGTTCTTTGGGCATACGAAACCGGGAAAGCATTTGGACAAGAACCGGGTAATCTCTGAACCTTTCCTGAAAAGTGTTAAAATGTTGTTCAGCTAAAACAGTGGTTGGAACCAGCACAGCAACTTGCTTACTATCTAAAACGGTCTTAAAAGCAGCCCTCATAGCTATTTCTGTCTTTCCATATCCCACATCACCGCAAACTAAACGGTCCATGGGCCGGGAAAGCTGCATATCTTTACTGACTTCTTCGATAGCGCGTTTTTGGTCAGGGGTTTCTTCATAAATGAAACTCCGTGCAAACTCACCTTCATAAAGAAGATTACCCCTGAAAGTATGTCCTTTAATAGTTTGTCTTGTTGCATATAAATGTAAAAGTTCTTTCGCCATTTGATGAAGCTTTTTTTTAATCCGTCCTTTAACCTGGGACCACTTTATTCCATCCAGAGAATAAAGCCTTGGTTTATATCCTCTACCTCCAATATATTTTTGAACAAAGCCAAAATCTTCTATCGGCACATAAAGTTTATCCTCGTTTAAATACTCCAATGTTAAAAAATCTTTTTCTTTCCCCTTTATATTCAAACAATTCAAACCTAAAAATCTACCTATCCCATATTTTTCATGTACTACATAATCACCGTAATTCAAAGAGTAAAAATTACTAAGACCGATTTTTTTTTTAACCGGGGGAAAATAATGTTTTTGTTTGTAACGATTAAAAATTTCATTATCGGTTACTATTACCATTTTTAAATCCGGTAAAATGAATCCTTTATTTAACGGACCTACCACTATTTCAACCTTTTCCAGAGCCTTTTCCCTTTCACTAAACAATTCTTCTATTCGTTCCCGTTCCCCCTGATTATTACAAAAAATAAAAATTTTAAACCCCTGCTTATCCCATTGTTCTTTTTGCCGGTAAAATATTTCTATATTTTGAGGAAAATTAACCGTAGGACGAAAAGGAAAGATAATTGATTCTTTTTTCTGTAAAGGAGAAAAATCCAGGACTGTAAGATTTTTAGGTATTTTCAATTTATCTAAACTCTCAAAACAATCATCAAAAAAAACTAAACTATCTCTCTGTAAATAATCAAAAAGCTTTACTTCTTCCTCTTCCCGGGCCGGAACAACACAGCAATTTTCTAATTTTATTTTAGAACGCTGAGAAACCACATCGAATTCAGCTATTGACTCCACTTCATCCCCGTAAAAAACTATGCGTAAAGGATTATCCATTTGAGGCGGCCAAATATCAACAATCTCACCTCGCACACTAAATTGCCCGGCTTCTTCTACCAGTTCTAAACGCTTATATCCTGCTCTTGCCATTTTTTCAATTATTTCTTTCCCTGAAAATATTTTCCCCGGTTTTATTTCAAAAGAATTAGAATTAAACCTTACCGGAGACATAGTACTTTGTCTGAGAGCCAGGGTGCTGGTAACTATGACCGGATTTTTTTCTTTTAAAATATCGGTCAGAACCCTAATTCTTTGTTGTTTATCATCGGATGGAAAAAAAAACATCTTTTTTTTACCTATACAAAAAGCATCCATATCCTCTTTTAATCTTTCAGCTGCTTCATCGTTATCCGTAATAACTAAAATGCTTTTCTTTAATTTAAATTGCAACCCGCAAATAAAAAAAGCTCTTGCTCCACCCCATAATCCTGATAAATGAAAATATTTCCCTTTCTTTTTAATTTTTTCACACAATTTTAAAAAATCAGGCAATTTTTCCCATAAAACAAGTAAATTAGAAACAAACATTTCCATTTTATCTTCCATTTACAATTAATCTTAGATTACAACTTTTACTACTCCAAAAAAATGAAGGCGAAATGTGTTTCGAACGATA
>JAGLYT010000131.1 GCA_023132075.1 bacterium | reverse complement strand
ATTATGCGTCTAGAGAGAAACATATCTTGCCTTTATGTTTTCCCTTTTTAGCCCATAACTATCTGTTGCCTATTGTCTATGGACTATCGACTGTGGACTATGGGCTGTCTTTCTGTTTTTCCGTATCAAATTCGGCAAGCCGCTGTTTATAATACTCGCATTTCTTTTCATATTTTGAAAGAGATTCTTCCATCTGACCATATAGCGAATCAATATGCGAACGCAATTCGTGATGTTTTTGGGACAGCTCTGTGATAGCTGACACATCACCCTTTGTAGACGCTTTTACCAGAAAAGCAGTGGTCTGATGCATTTCTTTCTCTTTTCCGGCTATAACTCTTTCTAACTCTTTTATTCGTAATCCAAGCGGGTTGAGGATCTGGCTGCGATCCTGAATAAGTTTCCCCTTCATTTTTTTCAAAGCTTTCCTATCAACAGCAACCACATTTTTCTTTTTCTGTTTTCGATATTCTCCTTCCTCATCCTGCCAGCCAATTTTCTGGAGAAACTCCCCATACGTTCCGTCAAAAACCGTAACACGCCCCCGGTCAAATATAATAAAACGATTGGCTATAGCATTCAAGATCATCTCGTTATGAGAAACAATAACCAGAGAACCGTCAAAATTGTCTATTGATTCCAACAAGGCATCGCAAGATTCCATATCCAAATGGTTCGTTGGCTCATCCAGCAAGAGCAGGTTTGAAGGACTCATCAACAATCGGCCTAAAAGCACCCTGCTTTTTTCTCCGCCGGAAAGTAGTTTTATTTTTTTCAGGGCATCATCACCGCTAAACATCATCGCACCACAAATATTGCGTACATTCTGAGGAAGCGAATTGGGATTACCTTCCCCAACTTCCTCCAACACCGTCTTATTTTCCCTCAGCCTGGCAATATTTGATTGTCCAAAATAACCAATCTTCACCGCGGCATGCATTTTGATATTTCCCAATTGCGACTTCAGCTCACCGGCAAGAATCCGCAGTAATGTGGATTTACCCCGTCCGTTTCTTCCAATTACGCAAATCCGTTCCCGTTTACCTAACGAGATAGAAAAATCATCAATTAGGTTGGCTTCGTTTTGGTCATAACTAAAACCGATGTTGTATGCCTGCATCATCTGTGCTGCAGGAAAAGGGGCAGTGTTAAAGGTAAACTCGAGATTATCTATTTTTTTCAGTTTATCCTGTTTCTCCCGTTTTTGAAGAGTTTTTATCCGGGACTGAACCATTCCTCCCAGCCGCGCCTTAGCCCGAAACCGCCGGATAAACAATTCCGTTTTCTTTCGCTCTTTCTCATCACGAATACGGGTTTTCTCATGGATTTCTTCCTCTTGTGCAATCTGGTTGTATAACTTGGCAGTATCTCCGGAATTTTTTTTGACGGTGTTACGGTGAATAATCATTGTGTGAGTAGTAATATTGTCCATAAAATTACGATCGTGGGTAATCAGCATAATCTCCGTTTTCCAGGACTTCAGAAATCCGGTCAACCAACGGGTGGCAACAATATCAAGATAATTGTTAGGCTCATCCAGCAGGAGAAGGTCAGGAAAAGAAACGAGCACTTTAGCAAGATTAAGCCGTATTTGATAGCCGCCGGAAAAAACTGACGGATGTTTAGATAAATCGTCTTTATTAAACCCTAACCCGCTAAGCACTTTTTCTACCTTCCAATGATTATGTTTTTCTTCATCCTGAAGGCCAAGGCAACCCTCTTCCAGTGCAGTTGACTGCGTAAAATTGATGTATTGTTTAACATGTCCGATACGATAATTGCGGGGAAATAAAATGCTTCCGTCATCCGGCTCAATATCATCGAGGAGCATAGCAAACAACGTCGACTTCCCTACCCCGTTTCTTCCTACCAGGCCAATCTTGTCTCCGCGATTAATGGAGAAACTGAGATTTTTAAATAACACCTGTTCTCCGTATGATTTGCTAAGCCCTAATATCTGAATCATAATAAAAATTAATATAGCCCTTTAAAGAACCATCTCTGCAAACAGCCAGGGATGTTCCTGTCTATAATTTCCTCTCTGAATTATATATTTATAATGTGAAAATTCGGGGGAAGGAACAAAGCTTTACTCATCTTAATAATGCATCTTCCTCTGCACTATGTATTCTTTTACTTAATCAGCCGACCTTGCCTTTTTTAAAAATTCTTTATATTCTTTTTTTGCTTTTTTGTATGATTCCTTTTTCTCTTTAACCTGGTCCGTCATGCTTTTTCTGGAATTTTTTGCTTTTTCTTTTGCCAACAAATATTCCAGTTTTGCTATTTTTTCCTCTTGTTTTAAACAGAGAGTTTCTATCTTAATTAAGGCTTTGGGAACATTAATGTTTGTATATTCCCATGTTAATTTATTTAATTTCACTAATTCTTTGTTAGTTAAAATTGATTCCATCTCTTTTTTGTTTTTTACTTTATCTTTTTTGTCCGGAGAGTGGTCCTTTATTTTTTTAAAAGCCTCCTCTATTTTAATCTGCTTCTCTAAATAAACATCCCGAAACCAATCTAATATTTCGTCGATTTTTTTAGATGCATCAATATCTAAGATTTTCTCCTGTGCAACAATTTGCCTGCTTTTGGGTAAAACAAACATACCGAAAATTAATAAACAAATTATCATACCGAACATAAATTTTAAAAATTTCATTTTCCCTCTTTTCATAAAAAACGATTAAAGTTATACAAAATATTTTTAACCCGCTTCACCTGTGTCATTGCAAACCTATAAGAAAATAACAATCTTCTTCTCCCAGGAAAACAACAATATTGCTTTCCCATTTTACCTCACAATGATATTTTTAAATTTTTTTTAAACAATCTCTAAAAGCAACCATTCAAATTGTTTGTCGGCAACAAATTTTATCTTTATGCCGGTTAAATTTTACCTACTGCATCATGAGCAGCTAATACCAGCGGATATGTCGTCGGGGCACTTGTTAAACAAGGATGAGTAGCCAGTTGTAAAGTTTCCAATTCGGTTAAAGAAATCATTTTCTGTATTGCTACCCCAATAATATTAATCACTTCCCCACATGATATTCCCCCGGCAACTTGCCCACCCATTAAAATCCCGGACTGTTTTGAAAAAATTAATTTAACTTTTAATTCATGTGCGCCAGGCATCGTAACGGGATGTTTATCCACACTATTAGCAACACCTACCACAATTTCAAAACCTTCTTTCTTTGCATTATTTTCGGTGAGGCCGGCTGAAGCCAAAGCTAAACCATTAACATAGGTTGAATATATTGCAATTATTCCTTTAATTTCACGGACGACTTTTAACTGATAAAGATTTGATCCGGCTATTCTGGCTTCTGCTGTTGCAGTGGAGGCAAGCATTACCGGCGCATCTTTGCGCGTAAAAAAATCTCTTTTCCCTGCACAATCTCCTACTGCAAAAACATCCGGATCAACCGTTCTCATATATTCATCTACCCATATTCCTTTACCCATACCTAATTTTAATCCTGATTCTTTAGCTATTTTTGTATTAGGAAACGCCCCAATGCCTAAAACAACACAATCAATTGCTATCTCCTGACCATTAGAAAATTTAACTTTTTCCACGGCATCATTACCTGAGAAACTTTCTACCTTAACATTAGTCAATACTTTAACACCGTTTGTTTTTAATTTTTCCTCTACTAACCGGGAAAATTCGCTATCGAAAGAATTAGCTAATAAATCCGGCAACATTTCAACTAAATACACATTATGCCCATCTATTTTGGCAAGCTCATCGGCAAATTCCACGCCAATAAATCCTCCTCCTAATACCAAAACATTTTTTGCTTTTTTAAAAGTTGCTACAGCATCCTTAAGATAACCCATTTCTTTGTACACAGGATAAATACCCTTTTTATCAATACCGGGAATAGGCGGCACAATTGGGTCTGAGCCAATCGCTAAAATTAATTTTTCATAATGATAGGTATCCTTATTTTTAGTAGTAACAACTTTTTCTTTGCGTTCTATCTGAACCGCTTCATCTATAAATAATTCAATATTATTCTTTTCCAATGCAGCATTTCCTAATTTGTTTTCCTCCGGATTTTTTAGGGAGGAAAACATATATGGAATACCACAGGGAATAACCCCCTTCTCTATACTTTTGATCAGGGAAATTTTTTTGTTGGGATAATATTTTCGTGCAGTAACCGCACTTATTATTCCGGCAGGCCCTCCTCCTAACACTAAAACATCTGTTTCTTTCTTCATTTACAACTTCCTCCCTTTATTAATTTAATATTAACTATTATAGAAAAACGACTTTTTCCATTATAATATTATTTATTGAAATATTCACTTATTGTTTTTTTGCCGTAATAACAAAATAATTCCACCAACGATTAATATTAATACTATAATTATCATCATAATTGAATTTTCCTCTCTTTCAAAAAATATAGCGTATTATATAAGTTTTTATTATTGTTTTCAATAGAGAAATGTTTTTAAATTTAATAGTCATCGCAAAAAATTGGAAGATAATACAAGGATGATATTATTCGCTCTGTAAAAAAATGTTTAAAATGAACTTCCCCGCAGCTTGCTGCGGGGAATCGAATATTTATCCCAGATAACATTTGAGCAATAAGATACAGGAGAATTAAACCTCAGATCCTTCGATGCCCTTCAAGGGAATTTGTGCTGAGCCCTTAGACTACAGAGTTTTTATCAACATAACTGAAAGGACTCTGAGTCTCATTGAATTAAATTGTACCGTCCGGACATTTTGCGTATTCTGAAATCTTAAGAAATCAAAACAATTATTTTTTTATCTTCTCTATTCAAAAGGTAATGCTATAAATCATTGTTTTATTTACTCTACCGATGAAAAACATCCCCTTAATCGATAATCATTTTTTTCTTTTCTTTCATCTTTTTTTCGTGCTTTGCCTTTTAAGGAATGGATATCTTAATAATTCTCGCAAAGTAATTCATAATAACTTTGCGGATGTGCACAAGCCGGGCACAGTTGAGGCGATTCTTTTCCTTCGTGGACATATCCGCAATTACGGCATTTCCATTT
>JAGLYT010000130.1 GCA_023132075.1 bacterium | reverse complement strand
TGTACTCGTTTGGGCAGTGAATTTAATTATTTGTTACCCTCTTCTAAAATCACTTCATTGAGTTTAAGAGCCGGTATAGATGGACTCACTCTTGAAAATAGATACGGAAACATATCGGAAATGAACGAGCATATTAATTGGACATTAGGTACCGGAGCTAAAGTAAATATTTTAGAGCATAGTTTTCAGATAGACTATGCCTTCGGTTCTTATCGATTAGGAAATAAGCATAGAATTTCTTTAATTATAGAATTCTTCTAATGGAGGAAGTAAAATGAAAAAAAGATTACTAATATCGGGATTTATTATGTTATGTACTTTTATTTTAAATTTTAGTGTTTATGCAAAAGAGTATAAGGATGTACGCCCGGCAGTCGAAAAAGCAGTCAATGATTTTGACAATCAAAAAGTATTGGATAAATTTATAAACAAGTATGGTAGTGGTTATTTTCGGCCTACGGCTACTGTTACCAGAGAAGATTTACTTTTAGCTCTACATGAATATAATAAACTTAATCAAACATTATTGGAATACCAAAAAATACTACTAAAAAAAATCTCCGTACTGAAAACACAACTAAATAAAATACAAAACACAAATTCTACAGCTACACAAAAAAAGAAACAAGACACTAATAATGTTAATATGGATCAAATTACGACAATAAACAAAGAAATCAGTGTCCTAAAAACACAACTAAATAAAATACAACCCATGCAACCCACCGGGAAAGATACAACAAAAAGAAAAAGCGTCAGTGCCCTCCAAATTGTAAAAATAAACAAAGAACTTTCTACCTTAAAAACACAATTAAACGAAATACAAAATATAAAACTAACAGGAAAAAACACAACAAAAGGGAACAATGTTAGTGCCCTCCAAATTGCAAAAATAAACAAAGAACTTTCTATTATAAAAGACAAATTAAGTCTTTTGGATAAACCACATTCTACAATCAACGAAAATAAAATTTCCAAAATCATTCAGAAATCATCTACGTTCAAAAAAATTATAAACAAGGAAGTCAAACGCAGTATGGCCAAACAAAAACCTATTAACCAATATTCTGAAACTTCTTTTAAATCACATTCAAAAAAAGCAGTCAGCAAAATGGACAAGGATGATAAAACGCTCACCAAAATAAGTATTGGTTTAAGTTTGGTAGCAATGTTATTTATGGCCCGTTAAAATAATCCTTTTACCTTAGTACATTCCGATAAAACTAAATGGAATACTGTTTTTATTCTTTGTGCATATTCAATTTCTATCTTATCTCTCCCCCATCAATAATTTTAACCGGCCTAACCCGGGGTAAAACTTTTATCACAAACTGCTTCTCTTCTCCCGGTTTCAATTCAATCTGAAATTCATTTTTTTCAAAATAATGATATGCAGGTAAATTGTAGTCATAAAATTTTAACGTCCATTTTCCAGGCCTTATGTTTTTAAAATAAAACTCCCCTTTTTTATTCGTATTCTCTCGAAAAATTTCCCGGCCATTATTAATTTCTACCAGCACATTATTCAGAGTTCTTTTTCCCTTTAAATTATTTTTATCATTCCTTTGCAGAGAATTACTTTGTCCTGAACCAATTAAAAATACATCATCCTTTAAATTTTTATTTTCTTTCTTTTTAGCATCAAAAAAGATTACTTTACCTGAAATAGTACCGGAATCCACTATCCCAATTTTAATCCTGGTAACTTCTCCTCCTTTTACCTCGATTTTAACAGGTAACTTTTTATCCGCCAGGCGATCCAATCCGATAGAACTCTTATCTATCATTAAAAAATAAGTTCCCGGTTTAAGTGAGGGAAAGATAAAGCTACCTTTTTTATCGGTAATTGCCATTGCTCCGTTAATTCTTAAAATTACATTAACAATCGGCACCTTTTCCCCTTTTTCTCCGTCATAAACCTTTCCTTTAACACTTCCAATAAATTCTCTTTTCTTTATCGGTATTCCCCATGGAACAGTATAAACGAGAAAAAAAGAAGTTTTTTCTTCTTTTTTTTCTTCATATCTAAACCAATGACCTTTTAACGATAACGAATGGTTATTGGGCAACGTATAGAAAAATTTAGAAAAGACATTATGCTGTTGAAGATTATCACATTTATAGTGCTTATAGTTCAAATTAAAATAAAAATTATTAATATGCCAGGTACCCAAAACACCGGTACTTTTTGCTTTTTGGGGGCTTCCCGAAAAACTATTATGTCCAATTTTCGTATAAACACTATAGGATTGCTTATAATTAGGACGAAAATAGGCGTAAAAGGCATATCTTTCTAAATAGTTATTTTCATTATTAAAAAGCTCGTTTTCAAATCTACCTCTTTCTATATAAGAATGAATGCTAATTTTCCGGAAGGTTTGCTCTAACCTCAATCTCAATAAGTTTTCTCCATAATCATAGTCTGCCGGCAAAAGCTCATCCTTTCTTCGAAAATCTTTATAATCTAAATAAATATGCATACCATGGTCAACCGGATAAGAAATTCCTACTTCGTAAGATTCTTCTTTTGCCGCTACTTCCCCAACAACATCCCGATCAAGATTATTCTTATAAATGTGATAAGACATCTTTCCACGCAATTTATCATAAATTGGAAAAACTAATCTTTGAAAATTATAATCAATATCGTTATAATACCCAAAAAAATTTGGGTTAGCATAAATTTTTTTGAGACTATAATATACCTGATTATAAACTTCCCCTCCAAAATCTACGCTATAAGCACTATCATTAAATCTTCCTTCCCTCCGACTATTGCAATAACCATATTCCAACTCAAGATTTAATTTTTCAGTTGGTTTTATTTGTGTCTGGAAACTAGTAATTTTGTCATTATACAATTCCTTGTTTTTATTCAAAAAATTTCCCTTAACATTAAAGTAATCATTAAATTTATATTCAACATATGTTCCTACCCGTTCTTCTTCGGGATTTTCCCATCTACTTTTCAAATAAAATGTTCCTAATGTAAAGTCTGCGGGATAAATCTCTATTTCTGCTCCCCGGCCATATTTGTATCTTTCCGTTAAAGGAGAAAGAGAATAGTTCCTGTCACCAACAAAAAAATCTAGTAATTTAGAATAATAATTTAAATAATATTCATCTCTTTTTCCATAAATACTTTTATTGTAAATATCATCTCCCCTGAATAAAAAATCAATTCCGGTTTTTCCTTCTTCGTCTAACTTTCCCGAACCGGAAAATTCCACTTGAAAAGCAGCCTCTCTCTCCTCATTTACGCCAATTAATTTTATTTGGGAGGGAATTCTATGATAAGGATCAAATTCACAGGTTATTTTGGGTATAATTTCAGTTAAAACTACCTGGCTTGTACTTGTAGAAACAACCTCTTTTTTTAATTTTTTTGTACTGGCTTTTACTGTAATAATATGTTTTATTACTTTCTTTAATCTTGTATCTGTTTTTACCTTAATCTCTAAAGGCACAGATTCCCCGGCGTTAAGACTTGTCTCCGATACCACCATTTTTAGTGGATAATCAGGAATTCCTTTTACTTCTAATTTTAAATCTCTTTTACTATTGCCTTGATTAATCAAGCGTAATTTTACTTTATAATGCTCACCGGCCACCACTACCTCCGGCTTGCTTTCTAACAATATCTTCAATTTTATTACGGGCAAAACAAGCACCGAAAAAGAAACATTATCAAAAATTTTATCATTGTCATGACTTCCAACATAATAAGTTATATGATAACGACCTGCCGGACAAGAGTTAGGAACAAAAAAAGCCATTACTCTAAGTTGTTTTTGTTTTGGTTTTAATTCAAAATTAAGTTCTCCGGAAACAATTAATTGCCATCCACTGGGAAGATTAACTTTTTCAAAAAATTTCTCCTTGCGGCGGGAATGATTAGAGACAAGAAAACTACAGGTAACAATTTTTCCTGGTTCTGTTTTTAGGAATTTCGGAGAGGTTAATTTTGTTTTAACTATGAATTCTTTACTTTCAGCGGAATTAAAAGAAAATAGAATAAAAAAAAAAGGAAAAATGCTTTTCTCATTATTTAATCCTTAAATTGTATCGTGCTCCAAAAACACATCCATCTTCATTATCAACTATTACTAAAACTTTATATTTGCCCTTCTGCACAGCAGTTAAATCAATACTGTGCCTTACCGAACATTCAGGATAAATTCGCAATTTTTTGCTTTCAAAACGTCCGATATTTATTCCATTTTTATTATAAAACTCTGCCCAGACAAAAGGAACAAGCAACCTTTCTCCGGTATTTTCAATATCTAATTGAAAAATCTTTTTTCCTTTTTCATAAATTAATTTCTTATCTAAAAACTTTATATTACGAGTTCCTGTATCCATAATATGAGTAACAATTTGTATCCCATAACGTATGCGGGTCTCAATGCCGAATTCACCTTTTCTTTTTTTATCTTTCTCTTTTTCCGGAGTTATAGAAGGGATTAATTCTACCATAATTATACTCCAATAGGTCCCCTTTAAATCTTTTTTTTGAGGCAAGCGAACCATATAACCAAAAGAAGCAGTATTTTTAGGAGGAATAACCAACCGGGTAGTATCTATTGTAATCCACTTACCGTTAGAACGGGGAATACTCCCCGGTTCTCCATAGATGTTTTTTCCATCAGCAAAAAAAAGATAATCCGTTTGATAAATTTTTACTTTAGTAGGGACATCTCCCTTATTTTTTAAAAGAATTTTTTCCTCAAATTTTTCTCCGCACTGGACAGCTCTTTCTCTGGTTAATTCCCCTATCACCGAAAAACCGGCATAAACCTCACTTGAACCAAGAAACAAAAAAAAGATAAACCCTATAATAATATTTTTTATCATTTTTCCCCTTTGTTTATTGTTTTACAATAGTATAAGTAATAGTATTAACATCATTTCCGGTTCCCTGGGCTGCCGTAGCCGAAGCAGTATATTCCAAAGTACAGGTGTGAGGATTAGCTAATGTTCCTCCGGTAACACCCATAATAACATCCTGATCAGTTGTACTCAGAGTTATTTGCGATTGAGCAATCCCCCCACTACCACTACCACCTGTTTGAATGTTTTTTACCAGCACCATCAAAGT
>JAGLYT010000013.1 GCA_023132075.1 bacterium | reverse complement strand
ATGCCGGGAATTTTGGGGATTGGTTACCTCCTCTGGATGTGCAATTAAAAGATGTGCCTAACGGAGAATTAGTAGCTCAGGGAAAGATTAGACATAATAAAGAGGGCGAGGCATTGGTAAAAATCAATCCTCTTTTACCGGGAACTTATCGTCTGGTAGAGGAATCATTTGACAGTTGGGGTGGAAAGGTAGAGCAATCTAAGATTTTTGTTGTGGCAAAAAACAGAAAAGAAGCCGTCCCGATAAATGCCGCCTCGGTAATGCTGGTAGAAAAGGATGAATATAAAGTAGGCGAAATAGCCCGTTTTATTATCGGGTCCGGATTAGCCGGCGAGATTTATCATTTGGAAGTTTGGGCCGGTACGCATTTCTTAAAACAAATACTGATTAACGGGAATCAACCGGTAAGATTAATCCAGATTCCGGTAACCAGGAAAATGAAAGGAGGGTTTACCCTGCGCTGGTTTGGGGTAAAAAATTTGGAGGTTCATTATGGCCAGACGACGGTTGCTGTTCCCTGGAAAGAGAAAAAACTTAACCTTGTCCTTACTCCTTTTAAAAAAGAATTGAAACCCGGGGAAAAAATTACCTGGGGAATAAAAATTAATGACTGGAAAAAACAGCCGGTAAAAGGGGAAGTATTAGCTTTGATGTATGACCGTTCCCTGGAATATTATTTAACCTCTAACAATCTCTGGTTGAGCTGGCTTTATAATTTACGGCCGGCACCGGCTTATGGTGTAAATTCCGTTTTTAATCCCTATAGTGTTAGTTTGCCTATTACCGAGGGGTTACTGCAAAAGTTACTTAAAGCTTTCCGTCAACCTCCCCGAAAACCCGCTCTTCCCCACTTGCGTACGGCAAGAACATGGGTAAGGGAATTTGGATACAGCGGGAGAGGAAAAGGGTTATATGAGCTTTCCGAGAGGGAAGTTTGTGCTGATAAGTTGGCGGCAATGCCTCAATCAGCTACGATGGAAAAAAGCATTAGAAAAGAAGAAATAGGGGGGTTGGGAGGAGAAGGAAAAAAACACAAACAGGCAGCAAAGGTAAAAACAAGGAAAGAATTTGCCGATACAGCTTTTTTTAAACCGCATATTATCACCGGAAGTAACGGTACTAAAAAATTTACGTTTACCGTGCCCGAGCAGCTTACCGGCTGGAAAGTAAAACTCTTTGCTTTTACTAAAGATATAAAAGAAGGAATTTTAACCGAAGAAGCCGTTACCAAAAAAGAATTGATGGTGCGTGCCGATTTGCCGCGTTTTTTTAGGGAAAAAGATAAAGGGACGGTTACGGCAATAGTGCATAATGAATCGGAAAAAAGTATGGAAGGGGAAGTAGTCATTGAAATTAGTGAAAATAATAAATTAATTAATCAGAAATTGAAGCTTAAAAATAATAAACAACCTTTCAAAATATCTCCTCATAGTTTAAAGAGTTTTAACTGGACAGTAGAAATACCGGAGGGGATAAGTACCTACAAGGTAAGGGTAGTGGCAATGGCGGATAAACTCTCTGATGCCGAGGAGAGAGAGCTTCCCATTCTTCCTTCCCGGCAGAGGCTGATTGAATCGGCAATTACTACTTTGTCAGGAAATGAAACTAAAAAATTGGAAATTGCCCTTAAAGCAGATTCTACCAGAATTAATGAATCGATGGTGCTTCAGGTTGACCCGCAATTAGCGCTAAGTATTTTAAATACAATGCCTTTTCTTATTCAGTATCCTTATAACTGTGTAGAGCAAATATTAAATAAGTATGTACCTTTAAGTATAGTTAACGAAATTTACAAAAAACATCCTGCCTTGCGTAAAGCGGTGAGTAAAATTCCCAGGCGTAAGACGGTCACTCCTGCATGGGAAAAAGATGACCCTAAAAGACTGCTTAGTTTAATGGAGACACCCTGGCTCTGGCAATCGGAAGGCCGTCCGACCTGTTTTCCTACGATTGATTTACTTGACCCCAAGGTTGTGCAAAGACAAAAGGAAAGAAATTTAGCTAAATTAAAAGCGGCACAGCTTTCTAACGGGGCGTTTCCCTGGTGGCCGGGAGGAAAAGAGGATGCTTATATGACCCTTTATATTCTTGCCGGTTTTGCCGAAGCAAGGCGTTACGGGGTAAAGGTGCCCAGGGATATGATTCAAAAGGCTTTGCGTTATGTAAACAAAGAAATCCCTTTAAAATTAAAAGCGGAAGAGAGGTATTTAACCCTGGTAGCTTATGCTGCTTATGTAGTAACTTCTTATCCTGTAGGGGAATTTTCTGCCGCCGGAGAAGGTCATCAGGCAGCAAAATCCTGGGTAGTGTTTTTAGAGCGGCATATCCATGCGTTAACCCCGTTAGGTAAAGCGTATCTTTCTTATACTCACCTGCGATTAGGAAATAAAAAAAGAGCGGAGGAGATTCTGGATATGGCTATGGACGGGGTAAGAGAAGACCCCATAGCAGGTGCTTATTGGACACCGGAAAAATATTCCTGGGTCTGGTATTCCGATACAGTGGAAAAGCACGCCTTTTTTCTGCGTACACTGCAGGAAGTACGTCCCAAAGATAAACTCATTCCGGGTATGGTGCAATGGCTTTTATTTAACCGTAAAGGAACTGTTTGGAAATCCACCAAGGCTTCTACTGCGGCAGTATATGCTTTGCTTGATTATTTAAATCAGCGCGGGGCATTGGCTGCTGATGAGATGTTCCGGATAAAATGGGGTGAAATGACTGATTCGGTAGTAGTTAAAGCAGATGACTGGCTGGAAGAGCCTCTACGCTGGCAGGAGAAAGGGTTTAAAATTACTCCGGAAAAACAAAAAGTTGCCATAAAAAAAGAAGGTCCGGGGCTTGCTTTTGCCAGTCTTACCTGGATTTATTCCACCGACCAAATACCGGAAGCGTCTACCCCGGGTATGCTGGAGTTAAAGCGTAAATTTTACCGCAGAGTAAAAGAGGGGAAAAGATACCGTTTAAAACCGGTAAAATCAGGAACAAAGGTTCGGGTAGGTGAGCAAATAGAGGTACAGCTTAAGATTAATACCCGCAGTCAATTTGAATATATGCATCTTAAAGATCCTAAAGCGGCTGGTTTTGAGGCAGAAACCCTGTTGAGCGGTTGGAAGTATGAATCGTTACGCTTTTATGAAGAGCCGCGGGATTCATTAACTAACTTTTTTATGAGCCGGCTTCCTCACGGGGAATATATTTTACGCTATAGATTAAAACCGACCAAGCCGGGCGTTTATCGTATGGGTGCGGCCACCTTGCAATCGATGTATTCCCCGGAAATGACTGCCCACAGTGCCGGATTTATCATTGAGGTGGTTGAATAAGAAAGGCAAATACAACTGATAAGGTTAAGTTTATTCCCGGATTGGTTTTTGTCAATGAAATTTTGTTGACAAAAAGGAATAAATAATATATAATTTAGTCAACTAAGTGACTAAATTATAATAAATATGGTGAGTTATGTATATTCCACAATACCAATTAAAAAATATTCACAAATTTCTTGGCCCGGAAAAGGCAGTAATTGTTTATGGGCCAAGAAGATGTGGTAAGACTACTCTTTTAAAGCAATTTTTAAAAGGAATAAAAGAACAATATTTGTTTGTTAATGGTGATGATATAAATGTACAGGAATATTTGAGTAGTCAGTCTATTGAAAAATTGCGTTCTTTTGTAGGGGATAAAAAGTTATTACTAATTGATGAGGCGCAGAAAATAAAAAATATTGGATTGAATATAAAGTTAATTCTTGATCATCTTCCTATGATAAAAGTTATTGCAACCGGTTCGTCCTCTTTTGATTTGGCAAAACAGATAGGAGAACCACTTACCGGACGGAAACATACTCTTAAAATGTTTCCACTTGCGCAACTGGAAATTAATGCCATTGAAACAAGGGTCCAAACAAAAGCTCGTTTAGAAGAAAGATTAATTTATGGGTCCTATCCGGAAGTGGTTGTTAATAGTGATAATAGCCAAAGGGTTTTATATTTACGGGAAATTGTGGAATCTTATCTTTACCGGGATATTTTAGAACTTGATGGTATCAGACATTCTGATAAGATAATCCGGCTCTTGCAGTTATTAGCATTTCAAATTGGAAAAGAAGTTTCTTTTAACGAATTGGGAAGCCAATTAGGGATGAGTAAAAACACGATTGACAGATATCTTGACTTATTAGAGAAAACATTTGTTATTTTTAAGCTAAGAGGATTTAGTCGTAATCTTCGCAAAGAAGTATCAAAAAATCCAAGGTATTATTTTTATGATGTTGGTATAAGAAATGCCTTAATTAATAATTTCAATCCATTGACCATGCGTAATGATATAGGTGAGTTATGGGAGAATTATATAATTATGGAAAGAATTAAAAAACAGGAATATTACAGCATATTGTCTAATAATTATTTTTGGAGAACGTATGATAAAAAAGAAATAGATTTGATTGAAGAATCCAGTGGAAAGTTGTTTGGTTATGAAATAAAGTGGCAGGATAAAAAACTAAAACCACCAAAAGAATGGTGCAAAACGTATAAAGAATCCGAGTATCATTTAATATCACCGAATAATTATATTGAATTTATCAGTTAATTTTTAAGTATGCATTTTTTGGTATAAATACATTAAAATAGTCTAAAAGAAAAACAAGAAAGAGCGGGAGTTGCACTGGTATTTCTGGGAGTCTGGTAGCCGCTAAAATACAATAAGGTAAGAATTTCACTTTATTAATTGTAAAAACAAACAAAAACAATAAAAAAAGGGGGGGAATAATGCCAAGAAATTTGAAAATCATGAAAGAAGGCGAGTGGTTTTTGGGAAAAGACGAAAAGCAGGAGTATCCTGTCTGTTACAGGTATGTGATTTGTTATTCTTTAAGGAGTTTTCTTTGCTCAGTTGACTTTGATAAAGATTTAGGGTTAATGGCTCTTAAAGAATTGAAAGACAACATTGGAAAAAAATCACATTTTAAAAAAGACTATTTTCTGGAAATTTTTCCCTTAAAAGAAGATTTAGGATTTGTCGTAGTAGATCAATCGAATGGAATTTATCCATTAGTAATTTATGCGGAAGGAATAGGTGATTGCAACCAGAAAGTTACTGCCTTTAAAATGTCAATTGATGAGGTAATTAGAAGCTACGATAAGATTTTTGATATTTTTTCGGAAGGCAAATCTGCTGATTGGACTAAAGGTTATCAGGAAAATTTATTTGAAAAAGCGGGATTTATATCTTAAAGAGAAAAAAGAAAACAGGAAAAATTAAAGGGTTTTTGCTTGCATATTCTTTAAAAATGTAGTAATCTTAATGCCATACCTGAAAATAAAAAAATAAGTTTTATTGAGGAGCAGAATAAAATGAAAAGAGTTAATGTGTTTTTGATCTTATTAGTGCTATCCATAACGGGAATAAATTTATCCCGGGCAGCGGCTAAACCCATTGAACTTGACGGTACACTCGGAGGGGCTTTGGCCCGGTATTCTTATACTGATGCTTATGGGGAAGCCAATTCCATTACTCCTTTAAATCTCAGTTTGGGAGCAATGGTTCCTTTTTCAGACGACAGACAGCTTCTTTTTGATTTTAGTACGGAAGAATCCCAGATCGTAACTCCGGTGCGTAATACCCGCGTTGGCCTTGGTTTGCAACAGAATTTATTTCCCTTGTTAAATAAGAAAGGAAAAATGAAATTAGGGTACAGGTTTAATGGGTATTCCGACAGAATAAATAACAATAGCAGTTTTAGCGGTAATGAATTAAGTTTGATATCAAATTTATTTATGCGTGAAACGATGAATGTTAAGTTTAAATATGTATTTTTTGATAAATCACTGGACAATGATAATGCGGATTATAACTACCATAACATTGGGTTAGGTACCGATATGAAATTAAGGAATAGGCGCGATACCCTTAATCTTAATTTCGATTTATTTAAAAAGGATGCAGGGACTGATGCCGCTTGTTTTGACCGTAATGCGGTTGATGCGCGTTATGTAAGGGAATTGTCGTTGGGGGATGAAATAGAAAGTGCAATTCACTGGCGGGGAATTAATTATGCTTCTGCAGGGGATATTTCAGACCGTAACGAAACGGGGTTGGAATTTTCTTATTTAAATGGACACAGTAAGGGGTCTACCCGATGGGGAGGAGAGTTTTATTTAGAACGTTATCCAAATAACGAAGGAAGCGAATTTAATCTTTATGAATTTTTTTGTAAACGTTCTTTGTATGCGAGTGAAAAGTGGCGGAGGAGAAGTTCTAATCATAGAATTGAATATTTTGATGCTGACTTTTCTGAGGCTAATGATTATTTTGAATGGCTATGGGATATGGAGGCGCATTCGTACTTTAAAAAAAGCAGGGGATTTTACTTTAATAACGGAGTAAAAATGAGAAAATGGGTGAACAATAATGACGTTATCAAAAATCAGCATTTTCTGGAGGATATTGTAAGTGTGGGGGTGGAGTGGAGTTCTTTAACCACGGGTTCTTTTTCCGTGGGGCCTGTATTGGGGCATAGATTCTATATTGACCCCAACGCTGAAAATAATGATGTTTCCAGTGATGACTCACTGTTTAAAAATCCGGCTAATTTTCTTCTATATGGGATAAAAATGGTTAGTGGTTTCTCTTTGAAAAAAGGGATGAGCATGAATATAGCTTATAATTACCGGATGTTTTTAAATTATATGGGGAAACCGGAGAAATTTAGTACGGAATTATCGGATTTATCTTTACAATTGAGACAGACTATAGCAGATAACCTGCAACTTTCCTGTGACATTGCTTATGCTGATAATGCCAATGATAACGGGCCGATTACAATAGGGGTAAATAGAATGAATGCGCAAATGAAATTGGAATATAAATTCAGTAAATTGATAGGAGAATAAAAAAATGAAATTAAAAAAAATAATACTAGTTTGTAGTCTGTTAGTTGTTTTAAATCCTTTAAAAGGATTTACCAAAAGCAAGGATCCTTTTGGAGTGTTTATGCGGAAGGAAGTTATGAATAAGCTTAGTGGGGAATCTTACTCTAAATTAATATTTGATTTAAACGAATACTGGATTGCAACAACGGGTGCGGAAATTGCCGGCGACTTTAGTTTTTTTTCTAAGGTAATGGATTTTGGTAAAATAAATACGGCATTGGAAGTGGGAGAAAAATTGTATGCCGGTGATTATAAAAAAGCAATAGGAACAGCAGAACTTGCTATTTTGGCCGCTTATGTTCCTTTAGCAGGGCAGGTGGTGTTAGCTGGAAAAGCCCTGGATGCTTTGATAAAGTCCTTGAATGCGGATATTTTTGCTGCTAACACTAAAAAGATATACAAAGAAGTATTTAAAAAACATCCTGCCTATTTCGAAGAAGAAGGGGTTGATTTGTTTTATAATTATATTCATAAACCCGGAAAAGGGAAATTAAAAGTAAGGGCTTGGTTTTATGAATATGCCAAATCAGTAAATAATTCACTTCCTTCGGGATGGCATATACCTGCAAATAGAGAAAAGACCAGAATACAGGTGAGGGTTGTTGTTAATACCCTGCGGCGTGATATGGTTAGTTTTAGAAAAGTAGAAAAAAAGAAAGAGGAAATAAAAAAGCAGAAAAAAATATTAAAAGAAAAACTTAATGCCCTTAAAAAATTTAATCGTTTTTTGAGTTCCAAAGCAACTAGAAAATGGATTTTAGATAAAGTTAAAGAAATGAATAAGTCGCAGAAATTACTTGATGAAGTACCGCTGATGATTGCAAAGATGAAAGAATCTTTCAGTCAATTTATGAAATATTATAATTATTTTATGCAGTTGGTTAATTCGGGACAGGCGGTGGAGATAAGCAGAAGAGGTTTAGAGGTAGACGGAGGCCCGGGATGTACCTGCCCGACTTATATAATTGAAAGAGGACTTTCCGGAAATGCATCTTATAGTTTAAGCCAGGCAGCAGCGATAAAAGATAAATTTAAGTCGTATGAAGGTGATTGGCGGGTGATGCTTAGAAAATTAGCGCAATTGGCGGAAAACAAAGAGAACTCAAAAGTTAAGGTTTCAACTAAAGATTTAGCAGAAGTACTTGAATCAGCCAATAAAACTAATGAGCTTTATTTTACTCCCGGAAATCGAGTGGAGATACTTTATGCTGAAATGCGGACGAAACTTAATGAGCTTGATATCGGGGGGAAAGATTCCAGAATTAATGCTGATACTATGCCGGCCGGACTGGATCCTTTGTTTGTGCCTAATGTAATGAATTTGGATAGTGTTCCTGCTACACAAAGTAGTGAGTAGAGAAAACTGTATTATTATATCCATTTTTTTTGTGTAAATTTTTTATTAAAAATTTTTATAAAAAAAATCTTGACAAAAATATAATATTTTTCTATAATTAGCACTCTTGTTACTTGAGTGCTAATTATTTTTTTTTTTACACAGGAAGAAAATAAATATGAACTTAAGTGAAGAATATAAAAATTTATTAAGGAAAGGAGTAAAGAAAGATGAAAGTAAAGCCATTAGGTGACCGGGTTTTAGTAAAACCTTTGGAAGTGAAAGAAGTAAAAAAAGGAGGGATTATTATTCCCGATACGGTAAAGGAAAAACCTCAGGAAGGGGAAATAATTGCCTTAGGAACAGGAAAGATTACTGATGAAGGTAAAAAAATTCCTATGGAAGTAAAGGTGGGAGAAAAAATTTTATTTAAAAAATACGGAGGAGATGAGATAAAAATCGGTGATGTGGAACACAAAATTTTAGACAGAGAAGACATTTTAGCAGTAATAGAATAAAAGAAATCATAAAAAAGGAGATGAGTAAAATGGCAAAACAATTGAAGTATAAAGATGAAGCTATGCAGGCACTAAAGAGAGGTGTTGACCAATTAGCTAATGCAGTGAAAATAACTTTAGGACCAAAAGGACATTATGTTGTACTGGATAAAAAGTTCGGTTCTCCTACAATTACCAATGATGGAGTAACTATTGCTAAAGATATTGAATTAGAAGATCCTTTTGAAAATATGGGAGCTCAATTGGTAAGAGAGGTTGCTTCCAAGACTAATGACGTAGCCGGAGACGGAACGACTACGGCAACTTTATTAGCACAGGCTATTTTGAAAGCAGGACTGAAAAACATTACTGCCGGGGCAAATCCGATTCATATCAAAAAGGGAATTGATAAAGCAGTAGAAAAAGTAATTGAAGAAGTAAAAAAAGCAAGTAAACAGGTGAACAGTAAGGAAGAGACATCTCAGATAGCCTCTATTTCTGCCAACAGCAAAGAAATAGGAGATTTGATTGCTGATGCGATGGAAAAAGTAGGTAAGGATGGAGTAATTACCGTAGAGGAAGGTAAAACCGCAGAGACGACTTTAGAAGTGGTAGAAGGAATGCAGTTTGATCGTGGCTACCTTTCTCCTTATTTTGTGACGGATCCGGAAAGAATGGAATGTGTATTGGAAGATGTGCAGGTTCTTATTACTGATAAAAAAGTAAGTTCCATGCAGGAATTACTTCCTCCCCTGGAAAAGATAGTCAAAACAGGAAAGCCGTTTTTATTAATTGCTGATGAAGTAGACGGAGAAGCGTTAACTACATTAGTAATAAATAAGTTGCGGGGAACGATTAAGGGAACAGCTGTGAAGGCCCCCGGTTTCGGTGACCGCAGGAAGGAAATGCTGCAGGATATTGCTATTCTTACAGGTGGATCGGTTATTTCCGAGGATCTGGGATTAAAATTAGAAAAGGCTTCATTGGACATGTTAGGACAGGCAAAGAGGGTTATTATCGACAAAGAAAATACTACTATTGTCGGTGGCGGCGGTGACAGCAATGAGGTCAAAAAAAGAGTTGGTCAAATCAAGAAACAGATTGAGGAAAGTACTTCTGATTATGACAAGGAGAAGTTACAGGAAAGATTGGCCAAATTAGTGGGTGGAGTAGCGGTTATTAATGTAGGCGCGGCTACCGAAACTGAAATGAAAGTAAAGAAATTCAAAGTGGAAGATGCCATGCATGCTACCCGGGCAGGTGTTGAGGAAGGGATTGTTTCCGGCGGTGGAGTGATTTATTTAAAAGCAATTCCTACTTTGGACAAAATAAAAATAGAAGATGCCGATGAACAAATGGGAATTAACATTATCAAGAAAGCCCTGGAAGATCCTATTCGGCAAATAGCGACCAATGCAGGATTAGAAGATTCTGTAGTAGTCGATAAAGTAAAAAACGGAGCAGCAGGAATTGGTTTAAATGCGGAGACCGGAGAATATGTAGATATGATAAAAACCGGAATAGTTGATCCGGCAAAGGTTATTCGTACCGCTCTGGAAAATGCTGCCAGTATTGTTTCTCTATTACTTACTACTGAGGTCTTAATTACGGATATTCCGGAAAAGGAAAAACCGGCTATGCCTCCGATGCCGCCAGGTGGAGGAATGGGAGGAATGGGAGGAATGTATTAAGTAAGAGAAGTAAAATATGATATATTTGATGTAAATGAAACAGTTGAAGATAGTTTTAGGGCTTCTTTCTAACGGAAAGAAGCCCTTTTTTCTTGACTTTTACTGGTAAAAGTAGTCTAATTAAGAGTCAAAAATTGAAAATCAAGAAGAAAATGTTAATTATTTACGTTAATTTAAAAAAGAGAAAATATGAAACATTCTGATTTTGTTCACCTGCATAATCATACCGAATACAGTCTTTTAGACGGGGCCTGCCATATTTTAGATGATTCCGGTAAACCGGGTACATTTCTACAACAAGCAGAGAGATTTAAGATGCCTGCTCTAGCCATAACCGATCACGGAAATATGTTTGGAGTTATCGAATTTTACCAGGCCTGTATGAAAATAGGCATTAAGCCTATTATTGGGAGTGAGGTTTATATTGCCCCGCAATCAAGATTAAATAAGGAATCTTCCGGAATTGCAAAAGCGGCCTACCATTTAACCCTTTTAGCTAAAAATGAAATAGGATATAAAAATCTTATCCGCTTAGCAAGTATAGGATATCTGGAAGGATTTTATTATCGTCCGCGCATAGATAAAGAAGTTTTGAAACAATATGGTGAAGGGTTGATTGGGCTTTCCGGTTGTATGAAAGGGGAAATTCCCCAGTTGATTTTACAGGGGAATGTTGATACAGCACGAGAGATTATTGGTGTTTATCAGGATATTCTTGGAAAAGACAACTTCTATTTAGAACTTCAGGATCACGGGATTGATGGACAAAAAAAGATAATAGAGGGTCTTCTCTTGTTAGCTAAACAATGTAACGCTCCTCTGGTTGCCACCAATGACACCCACTATCTCTTGAAAGAAGATGCTGAAAGCCATGAAGTTTTATTAGGTATTGGTACCGGTAAAACCATTGATGATCCTACCCGGATGCGTTTAAGTACGGAAGAATTTTATTTTAAGTCACCACAGGAAATGAAAGACCTGTTTTCCTATGTTCCCGAGGCAATACGTAATACCATTGAGATTACGGAAAAATGTAATTTGGAACTGGAATTTGGAAAAATTTATTTACCTCATTATGATGTTCCATCAGGATTTTCTTCTGATTCTTATCTTGAAAAGCTGTGCAGGGAAGGAGTAAAAGGTCGTTACGGACAAATTTCTTCCCGGATAGAACAGAGGTTACGGTATGAAATAGATGTTATTAAACAGATGAAATATTCTGCTTATTTTTTAATTGTCTGGGATTTTATCCGGTATGCAAAACAGCGTAATATTCCCGTTGGTCCGGGGAGGGGTTCAGGGGCGGGGAGTGTTGTGGCCTATACCCTGGGAATTACTAATATTGACCCTTTAAAATATGGACTTTTGTTCGAGCGGTTTCTTAATCCTAAAAGGGTTTCTATGCCGGATCTGGATATAGATTTTTCGGATGAAGGAAGAGAAGAGATAATAAATTATGTAAAAAACAAGTACGGGGAAAAAAATGTTGCTCAAATTATTACTTTTGGAAGCATGCAGGCACGACTGGTTATTCGTGATGTAGGTAGGGTGTTAAACATTCCTTTAACTCAGGTAGACAAAATTGCTAAACAGATTCCTTTTGGAGAAGGAATTTATTCGGCATTAAAAAAAGTAGAAGGTTTAAAAAAACTGGCAAATGAAGATCAGGAGATTGCCCGGTTAATAAAGATTTCTTCGAAGTTGGAGGGATTGAAAAGGCATACGGGTGTACATGCGGCAGGAATAGTTATTTCTAAGGATGATATGACTAATTATGTTCCTTTTGCCAGGGGTGCTAAAAATATAACTACCACTCAATATGAGGGAAAGTCCCTGGTAAAATTAGGCCTTTTAAAAATGGATTTTCTCGGGCTTCGTACGCTTACTGTAATTCAAAAGGCGATCAATTTAATTAATGAAAAGAAAAAAGGTGAAAAAATACAGACAGAAGAAGACATTCCTTTAAACGACGAGAAAACATATCAGCTTCTTTGTAAGGCTCAATCATCAGGTATTTTTCAATTGGAAAGTTCCGGAATGAAGGACCTTTTACTAAAAATGGCCCCGGAAGAGTTTGTTGATTTAATTGCCCTTCTTGCTTTATATCGTCCGGGACCCATTGGAAGCGGGATGTTGGATGAATTTATCAAAAGAAAACACAAAAAAGTGGCTATTACCTACGACCATCCGTTATTAGAACCTATTTTAAAGGAAACTTATGGTATTGTAGTGTATCAGGAACAGGTAATGCGTATAGCCCAGGATTTAGCCGGGTTTAGTTTGGGCCGGGCGGACTTTTTACGTCGGGCTATGGGGAAAAAAGACTTAGATGAAATGGAAAAACAAAGAACGGAATTTATGAATGGGTCCAAACAAAAAGGAATAAAAACTAAAACAGCAAATAAAATTTTTAATACGATGTCTAAATTCGGAGCATATGGATTTAATAAAAGTCATTCTGCTGCTTATGCCTTAATTTCTTATCAAACAGCCTATCTTAAAGCAAATTATCCCATGGAGTATATGACGGCTATTTTGAATAGCGAAATTAATAATACCGACAAAATGGTTCAGTATATCAATGAATGTCAGGTGATGAAAATTTCTATTTTTCCTCCTGATGTTCAGACAAGTTTTCATAACTTTGTTTTTGAAAAAGAAGGAATTCGTTTTGGCCTTTTAGGAATAAAAAATGTGGGGGAAGGAGCAATTAGCTCATTAGTAGAGGCAAGAAAAAAGAAAGGTCTTTTTAAATCTTTTTATGATTTTTGTTGCAGGGTAAATTTACATCATACGAATAAACAAGTAATCAAAAGTATGATTAAAGCCGGTGCGTTTGATTCTTTAGGCGTTTCCCGGGCGGAATTAATGCAGGAGATGGATGAGATTTTAAACAAAGCCAGCAGTAGACAAAAGGATAAAATGATTGG
>JAGLYT010000129.1 GCA_023132075.1 bacterium | reverse complement strand
TGCGTCTAGAGAGAAACATATTCTGCCTTTATTAAACAACCTCTTTTCAACTCCAACGTCTAACTTTTAAATCCTAAATATTGAACACTTAGACTTAGGCGGAAAAGGTGGGAAGTTGGACTTTGGGAGTTTGAAAAAGACAGCTTTATTGGTTTGATTGATTTAGATTGGTTTTTATTTTTTATTTTTTTTCGTATGGCCTTTTATAGTTTGAGAACAAAGCAAATAATAAGAACATTCTTTGAAACAGATATTTTTTTCACCGTTAAGCTGTCTTATTTTACAATGGTGAAAATCTTTAGCCATTTGTTTAATTTTTTCTTTTACCTTTTTACTTAATTTAAAAAACCCTATACCTACGGCATAAGTTCCCGCCTTCTCTTCCACTCTAACTATTTTTCCCTCTGCTTTTTCGATTTTTAATCCGGGAAGATTTATAGTTAATTCCAGCAAAGACCCTTCCTGTAAAGGAATAAAAGTAATTACTACCATCCCTCCCGCGCTCAAATCCAGCATAATTCCCGGAACCCCTTCCTTAATCTCACAGGAAGAAACTTTTAACATAACAGGCTCAACCAAATCAGAAATAATCGGAAACCTGGGATGTTTTCTTCTTTCTTTTTTAACCATATTACCCTTCTAATAAAAAGTATTTATAAGAACGTACCTGTCTTTAATATACAAAATTACTCTTTATTTGACAAGGAAAAAATTTGGTTTTCTTTCTAAGTTTCCGGGAAAAAAATATTCCCTGATATTATTTTACAAAAGTTTTTTAATTTTTACAATTTATAGGTTATATAATATCCATAAAAAAAAACCGAGTTACCCTTTTTTTTTTACTATAGATAACCCGGTTTTTATTTTCTCGGTAAACCCTAAAAAATTAAATCTTATCTTCCCTCCATGATAATATTCTGGTGGTAAGTATTCCACCCGGTGCTCCTGCTAAATCATCATCATAATCCATATTTGCCGTTCCTAAAGAAGTAAACCCATGCACATTCATCGACCCATCAGCAAGACTGGTTCCTGATAAAATAGCATCATAATCAGGAGCATATACAGCGGCATAAAGATCCGCAGTACCGTCAAAAGTTATAGTACTACCAACCGGCCCTGTTCCATAAAGGAGAAGGTCAGTTGCATCCTGCGAGAGATTTACAAAACCCGTGCCTCCGGCATCAATATTACCGGAACAATATATAGTCACCGGACCATTTATGGTTATACTGGCATTTCCTGCAATACTTATAGAACTACAAATATAAGTCCCTGTACTTAACTCTAAATCCGTATTCCCCAATAGATTTATAACTCCCAAATCAGCATCAAAGGCCCCCGGCATTTCCGGAGGTTCAAAATCATCCACGGAGCTGTCTCCTTCGGTAACCGTTCCGGTAACCCGTTCCGGATTAGTAACAGTACCACTGGTAATAACATCCCCCTGAATCAGGCAATCTCCCCCGGAAAGATCAACCCCCCCGTCTCCTGCAGTAACCGCAAAATCAAAAGGGGAAATATCTATTCGCCTAGCTATAACAACTATTTTTCTTTTTTCCCGTAGCTTCCTCATGTTAGGCACCAAACCAATAGCACTTATCTGATATCGGCCTTCCGGCAATACATCAATTTCTCCGGGAGGAATAGTACCCGGAGTGGAAACACCGATAGAATACTGTCCGGAAGACAAAGTATCCATAGGCGGTAAAACTACCGGAAGAGCTGCCGAAGAAGAGACCAAAGAACATGCCCAAGAAAAAGTAGGAAACCCTGTGTAACCGGGATCATTAGTTATTTGAGCCAGTGCCCTACTTATTCCGGCGTCAGCCAACTGAATTGCCTGCGTCGTACTTTTAGCGGTTACCGTTGCTACCGTCTCTATTTTGGTTAAATTGGATAAACCCATTCCTACAGGAATTAAAACCAAAATCATTAAAATAACCAGGGGTAAAACAATGCCTTTTTCCGTTAATAAAAACATGTTTTTTTTATTCATTTTTTCTTCCTCCTTAGTCAAACTTCACAACTTGCAGGCTATGTAGTTCCTATTAAAAAACCGGATTTCCCGTTTTGCTGCGGATAACCCGGTTTATTTCTTTTTTCTCTTTTTACCTTCGGCAACCCGGCTGCCCGTCATTACTTAGTAACGGGTCCGCAGCTTTGCGCCCCACCTTTACAGATGGTTTGCCTTTATCGATATAAAACTTTAAAAGAACATTTACTCTAATGCTTCTCTATATAAAAATAACACGCTTCTTAAGATTTGTCAAGATAAATTGTACAGGGAAAAATACTCTTTTAAGGTGGGAAAAATTCTTAAACTTTTAACTACAATAATTCTTTATACGGTAAACGCAGTATTAATTTTTTTTATCCGTTCCTTAATGTCTTTTAAAGAATTAGACATTTTAACAAATTCTTCACTACCGGACGATTTTTTAGAAATACTTTCATCAATCATTTCTATTTCTTTACTAATCAATTCTACATTTTCTCTTTCTTTTACAATTTCATCTCGCATAAATTTGATTACGCAATTTAATTTTTCTGACAGTTCCTGTAATTCATCCTCTTTCCGCAAAAATACTTTTTGGTTTAAATTTCCTCCCATCAATTTATCAAAAATTTTTTCAAAACGATAAATAGGCCCGGCAACCCGATGAGACACTAAAATACTAAGTCCCACCCCTATAACAATAAGCAATAAAACCCATGATGTCAGCAGGACTCTAAAGACATCAACTTCTACTAATTGGTTAACTATAGCCCTATCCAAACAATAAGTTCCCCAGGATACAACCATTCCGGTTAAAAACATTAATAATAATATAATGATAATAAATCTCATCTGGAACTTTATTTTTATAAGCTTAACCTTCCTTTTATATTCCCCTTTTTTTTCGGCCATATCCATTTCCTTTCTAATTCGTTCTTAATTTAAATTGGGCGGACTTACCCCTCCTCTTAAAATAAAGGTTTCCTTTCCTGCTGCAGTACCTTCCTGTCCGACTCCCTTACTTACGGTTAAAACAATTTCAATATAACGAATATCATAGCGGGGATCACCAACAACAGGAGATGCTAAAGGGGCTCCAACACTATCTTTATAAGCAAAATTAAGGCCCGTTACTTTTACTGCAGGAAAAGTAAAGTCCTTATCGTTCGTCTCTCCCCCGCGGCTTACAGAATGTCTTTGAACTTTCGTTGTCCCGAAAGGAATAGAAAAAGTAATTGTCTCGGTATCTACATTAACCGCCCAATCCAACTCCTTACCCTTACCTCCACTGCCATCCACGTCCCGCACTACGGCGTTAAAAACAATCCTGTTAGCTTCAGCAGTATCAATCGCCGGTCCGTTTCCCCCACTACCTGTATCCGCATTCCCAAATACATACCCTGCCTGTCGTATTTCTCTAATCATTTGTTGAAGAGCAATCCGGGCATTTTGCTGAACATCTCTTTGCTGATCTGTCTTTATCCAAAGCATTGTGCTGCCCTTATATACCGAAGTAGCTGCTAACATAATCAACCCTAAAATAGCAAGGGTAACCATCGTCTCAATCAGAGTAAATCCTCTATTTTTCTTTTTTATCATTTTTTTCATCCCTTCTGTTTACGGCTCTGAAATAATTGTTTCTATCGTTACTGTCCGCAATAATGAAGAATTAATAGGCTCCACCCAAACAGTTACGGTTTTATAACTGGTAATACCTACAACTGTAGTTGCTACACTGTATCGCCGATTGGCAAATATGCCTGACGCACCTGCAGATAAACGAATGGGATTAAACGGATCCTGATGATTACCATTACTTAATATAACTTCTCGATAGGTAGGCGCTGCCATCGTCCCGGAATCAATACTCCCGTCATCATTGGTATCACCTGAAGCATACCCTGTACTGGTTGAAGCAACCCTTTTTATTATTTCAATAAGTTCTTCTGCCCGCTGCATAGCCAGGGTATCCCATCTATCCCGAACATTACCCTTCATTACCATAGTCAATATGGGAATAAGACCTAATAAGATAACAGATAAAAGAGCCATCCCCACTATTAATTCAATAAGGGTCATTCCCTTTTTTTCTTTTATTTTACTAAATTTTTCCTTTTCCATTATACTTACCCTTTACAATCCTCTTTTTTTAAATTGCCCTAAAATAAATATTTTCTTCCACTAACAAATAATATATCTCTATTTCGAAAATCTGTCAAGAGTAAAACTAAGTTTTTTTATTTTACCCTGTGCTGTCTTTTTTTTAAAATCAGTTTGTCTAATTGTTTTATGTTTGTTCACCATAAATCTCTAACATTACAAAGAATTATTTGTTCCTCAACCTGTATGCCTCCCACCCCCTGGCTCACCAGTACAAGTCGGACAAATACCTGACGCCCCCCGGAAGAACCGACAACAAGGACTTCAAACCCCCCGGGAAAATGACCGGAAGCTGCAGCAAATTGCGGAACCGGTTTATTAGTTTGAAAACCGGTACTCGTATTAAAAGAAACACCGTATTTAAAACCGCTTCCCGAAATACCGGTAAGCATCTTTATATCATCTATTGAATCCTGAGAAATAGTATGAGCAGCATCAGCATTAATACTACCTCCGGCAGTTAAGGAATAAAAAGCGGCAGTAACATCATCTTCTGAACAATCCCAGGCACAAAGTATCCCATTATTATGAAGGGCTGTAACAGTATTACTTCTTTTAGTTGCATCCGGAATGGCAGCAGCATTAATTTGATTATAACCGGCGTACTCAACACTTTTCCATAAGATTAAATTATATCTATATCCTTTACCGGCAATATTACCAGAATTGTCCTGCGTTAAATAATAATAATGGAAACGATAAATATCCACCCGCACTGCTGAAACGGTTCCGCTCGAATCAACGATATTTTCTAATGTTTGAGGCACCCCGCTGCCGGCAAAGAAGAGAGTATTCCCCACACTACTCTGAACAAAATCCGGTGAAGCAGGAGAAAGTGACCCCAACTCTTCGATAACAGGCAGCAAACTACCAGCCAAAAGAAAGGGGGACCCGGTTAAATCTAATATTCCTAAATAGTCATTGCCGGCAGTATTATTTTCAAAAAGCC
>JAGLYT010000128.1 GCA_023132075.1 bacterium | reverse complement strand
TTAAATAAAACATTACAAAATAATTTTATTCAACGATTTAGAGGAAAAATTAAAAAAGTCTTAATTGAGAAAGAAAAGAACGGTTTTTTTACGGGATTTACCGGTAATTATATAAAAGTTAAAGTTGCTTCAGATAAAGGTGTGGAGGTTAATCGTTTACTGGATGTTAAGATTGTTGGTATAGAAAGGGAGTATGCGAAGGGGGAGATTATATCTTCTTCAATGCGATCATAAAATATAAAGTAGTTAAGAAACAATAAAATTGCTATTTTTTTCAGTATACTTGGCTGATTTGACCAAAGCCCAAAAGCAATATCGGTATTTGGGTGTAAAATTTTCCTTGCTTTTTTTAAAAAGTTGTGTTATACTGCATTGTTAAAATAGGAAAAAGGTGAAAATGAATGGAAAAATGCCTTTTTTGTAAGGTAGTTAATAAACAAATTCCTGCGAAGATTATTTACGAAGATGATATTGTTGTGGCATTTGAGGATATAAATCCACAGGCGCCGGTGCATATTTTATTAATTCCCAAAAAACATGTAGAAACAGTATTAGATTTGACGGAAGAGGACAAAGATTTAGCAGGTTATTTGTTTTTAGCAGCGGGGAAAATCGCCCGGGATATAGAAGCTTTAAATGATGGATTCAGAATTGTGGTAAATTGTAAGGAAAATGCAGGTCAGGCGGTTTTTCATCTTCATTTGCATATTTTAGGTGGTCGTCGAATGCAATGGCCGCCGGGATAAAATTAAATCGGAAATTGTAAAAAAATATAATTGAATTAATAGAAGGGAAGTGAAAAGAGAAAATGGTGTGGATCAAATTAAGAGAAAATGAATCGATAGAGGAAGCTCTAAGGCGATTTAAGCGGCAGTGTGAGAGGGATGGAGTAATGCAGGAGATAAAAAAACGCGAATATTATGAAAGTCCCAGTGTGCGCCGAAAAAAGAAAATGGCAGAAGCCAAAAGGAAACAAAGAAGACGTTTGAAGTAATAAGGAGGAAATAAAATTTGAAGGTAAAAGAACTTTATGAATTTGCTATTCAGGAAGGGATGAAGGTTGATCTTAGGGGGAAAGATGCAGTTGAAAAGAAGTTAAAAAAAGAAAGAGAAGAATATGAGCAATTAAGGGAAAAGGATAAAACTTCTTTTGACTGCGAAAGATTAACAAATCCTTATATTGACAGCCGGATATTGTATGACAACGGTGAGGAAATAAAAACAATAATGTTGGGTATTGATGTAGAAACCCCTGAAATTTTATTAGCGGATAGATTGCGAGAAAAGGGAGAAAAAATAGATTTAATTGTTGCCCATCATCCGGAAGGAAAGGCTTATGCTGCATTTTACGATGTGATGCATATGCAGGCAGATATTTTACATAGATGTGGTGTTCCGATAAATGTAGCAGAAGGGACATTGGAAAAAAGAATAAAAGAGGTTTCACATAGGGTAATGCCTTCAAATGCGATGCGAGCTGTTGATGCGGCGAAGTTGTTAGATTTTTCCTTCATGAATATTCATACCCCTGCTGACAATCATGTAACTCTTTACTTACAGGAACTAATGGAAGAAAAAAGTCCTTATTTAGTGGAAGATGTACTTGAATTATTAGAAGAAATTGCCGAATACAAGGAAGCAATCAAAGAAATTAATCCTCCTGTTGTGTTAGTGGGAAACAAAAAAAGGAGAGCTGGTAAGATTTTTATAGATATGACCGGAGGGACGGAAGGTTCTGTTGAGGCATTGGAAAAGCTTTCATATTCAGGTGTAGGGACAATTGTGGGCATGCATTTGAGTGAAAAACATTGCGAAATGGCTAAAAAATTCCATATTAATGTAGTAATTGCCGGGCATATATCTTCTGATAATCTCGGTTTAAATCTTTTGTTAGATAAAGTAATTAAAAAGTTCGGAGATTTAAAAATCATTCCCTGTTCAGGATTTCGCCGTTTTACTCACCAATTAAGACAATAAAAAGGATATACCGATGGTCGTTTCAGAAGAAATAATTGTTCGGATTCGTGAAGCTAACGATATTGTTGAGATTGTTTCCGAATATATGGTATTAAAAAAAATAGGTAACAATTTTAAAGGGTTGTGTCCATTTCATTCCGAAAAAACACCTTCTTTTATCGTAAGCCTTCAGAAACAGATTTATCATTGTTTTGGTTGTGGGGAAGGGGGGGATGTTTTTAGTTTTTTAATGAAAATCGATAATATTTCTTTTATGGATGCCGTTGAAAAATTGAGTAAGCGGGCAAATATAAATATATCCCACAAACTATCTTTTCAGAATGACAAATCACTTCGGGAAAGAAAAACGCAGTATGATTTATATGAAAAGGCAATGGATTTCTATAGTGATTTTTTGTTACACGAGGAGGAATCTGTTTTAGCCCGTGAATATTTAAAAAACAGAGGAATTTCTTCTCAAGTAATTAATAAATTTAAAATTGGCTATGCTTCAAAAAGAGGCGATGTTTTATTAAAAAAATTTTTGAATAAAGGTTTTTCAGCGGACTTATTGAAGAAAACAGGGTTGATTTCTTTTTCTGAAAAGAAAAAAAAATTTTCGGATTTCTTTTGGAATAGAATTATTTTTCCTGTTTTTGATGCGCAGGGAAGAGTTGTAGCATTTGGCGGACGGGTATTAGATAAGGGGCTTCCTAAGTATATTAATTCTTCCGAAAGAATGATTTTTAATAAAAGAAAAATTCTTTACGGATTAAATTTTAGTTCATCAAAAATCAGAGAATCAAAACAGGTTCTTATTTTAGAAGGGTACATTGATGTACTGACCGGTTATCAATATGGGTTAGAAAATGTAGTAGCTACTCTGGGGACGGCATTAACGAAGGAACATATTAATACTCTTCAACGTTATGCAGAAGAAGTTGTGATTGTTTTTGATTCGGATGATGCCGGCATATCTGCTGCTTTAAGGGGCATAAACCAACTAATAGATAGTAATTTAAAGATAAAGATTGTTTCTTTACCGCAGGGGATGGATCCTGACAATTTTCTTCGTAAAAAAGGAAGGGAAGTATTTGATAATTTTCTAAAAAATGGTCTTTCTTTTATTGATTATCAGTTTAAAATAGTTTCAAAGAATGTTAATTTTTCTAAAGTGGAAGGGAAGATTCACATTGTAAACAAGATTTTACCGATGATTGCGCAAATAAAAAATGAGATTGAAAGAAGAGAAGAAGTGAGGAAATTGGCAGAAAGATTGTCTTTGGCGGAAGAGACTATTTTATTGGAATTGAGCAAAATCAAGAAAGGCAGTAAATCCAAGATAAAAGAAGTTTTTTCCCCCGGTTATAAAGAAGAAAAAGATCCCTTGCTTGAAAGAGATATTTTGCAGATATTGTTGACCGAACCAGCCTATATAAAGCAGGTAAAAGAAAAAATATGTGTAAATGATTTTACCGGTGAAGTAACTTTTCAAATAATTAAATATGTGTTTAAATCTGAGAGTGAAGGGAAAGAGGTTTCTTTTCATCAGGTAATGGATTATTTTAACGATGAAGGAATAAATCAAATAATTACCCGGATGATATTAAGTGAAGCAAGAATGAGGGGAAACAAAAGTGAGATATTGGGAAAATTGTTGGAAAATATGTGTCGATGTAAAATAACGAAAAAACGGAATAAACTGGAAAAAGAAATAAAAGCGATGTTAAGCGGAGAAAAAGAAAAAGATTTAATTAAACTTCGGGAATATAATGATTTAACCAAACAATTAAAAGGGTCTCAACGACAAATTCGTGTTTCGTAGATAAAAATAATTTTTTTAATGCAAATTAAAATCTTCAGTATAAAAGGGGTGTTTTTGTGAGTAAAGGAAAAGAAATGAAAAAATTAATTGAGCAGGGAAAAGAAACAGGTTTCTTAACTTATGCTCAGATAAATGAAAAACTTCCTGAAAATGTGGTTTCGCCGGAGGAAATTGATGAATTTTTGGATGAAATTTTCGATTTAGGAATTGATGTGTTGGAAAAAAATGCTCCTTTACCGGAACGGCCTTATGATGAGTCAGCGCCGGTTGTTTCTGTGGCAGAGAATCTTCCTGAACCAGAACAATTAAAGACGGGTGATTCGGTGCGGATGTATTTAAGTGAAATGGGGCGGGTTTCTTTGTTGACACGTGATGAAGAAATAAGTTTGGCTAAGAGTATAAAGGATAATGAGAAACAACTCCAAACTTTAATTTTAGAATCACCTATGACACTTAAAGAGATAAAAAATTGGAGCGCAATGTTGCAGGATAAGGAAATGAATGCTAAAGATTTGATGCCGAGGGGAAAAAAGTCGGAGTCTTCTTTGCGAAAAATGCGTTATAAAGTAAAGGAAGCGAGTAAACAGATTAATAAGGCAGAAAAAAAGATGGAACGGTGCCAGAAGAAACTTTGTGGTAGGATAAGTGATTTAAAACGCAAGAAATTGGAGAACGAAAAAGAAAAAATAAAAAAAGACATAATCAGGAAAATTATAAAATTAAATTTAAATACGGATAGACTCAGGAAATTGAAAAATAAGATATGTCATATTGCACAGCGTGTAATTGAAAGTGAAGAAGAGATAAAAAGTGTCGAACGGAGAATGAAAGTATCTTACAATGAAATGAAAAGATTACACCGGGCGGTTAAAAGAGGTTCATTGAGTCAATATAAATTTCGGAAGGAAGTTGGCTTATCTTTAAATCAGACAGAAAAAATAACACGTAATTTTAAAAATGCTTTAGCTCGTATAGACCGGATTAAATGTTCTACGGGGATGTCTGCGGAAGATATTAAAAATGTAAACAGTAAAATTTTGCATTTAAAGAAACTTCTTTTGAAAGAAAAAATGAAACTGGTTAAAGCTAATTTAAGATTGGTTGTTAGTATAGCAAAAAAACACGTTAATCCAAGTTTATCCCTTCTGGATTTAATACAGGAAGGAAGCGTAGGCTTAATGAAAGCAGTGGATAGATTTGAGTATAAAAGAGGGTTTAAATTTTCTACCTATGCTACCTGGTGGATTAGACAGGCGATAAACAGAGCTATTGCTGACCAGGCAAGAACAATTCGTATACCTGTCCACATGAAAGAAATTATAAGTAAATTAT
>JAGLYT010000127.1 GCA_023132075.1 bacterium | reverse complement strand
ACTTCCCAAACCATTCGTAAAGCAATAGGTTTTATTGCCGGACCGGATAAACCTCCGGTAATATTTGCCAATTCAGGTTTCCTTGTCGTTACATCAACGGCCATACCTAAAGGGGTATTAATCAATGAAAGCACATCCGCACCGGCTTTTTCAGCTGCCCGTGCAATTAGAGTAATATCAGTAACATTAGGTGATAATTTTACAATCAAAGGCAATTTTGTTGCTTTTCTTACCCTGCTAACTAATTTATAGGTTATTTTTTCATCCTGTGAAAAAATTATCCCGCCTTTTAATTTAGTGTTTTTTTTCTGAAAGCTAATATTCGGACAGGAAATATTTAACTCTATTCCTGCAATTGTTCCTGTTTTATTTAATTCTTCTACTATCTTCACATATTCAAAAATACTCTCTCCACCAACACTGACAATAACAGGAGTAGAAGTAATTTTTTTTAAACCGGGCAATTTTTCCTTTAAAAAAACATCTAAACCAACATTCTGCAACCCAACCGCATTAAGCATTCCTGCCGCTGTTTCCACTATACGGGGAGGAGGATTCCCCATTCTTGGCTTAAGAGTAATGGTCTTAGTAACAACAGCCCCTAATTTGTCTAAATCAATTAACTCTTTATATTCCTCACCGTATCCAAAAGTTCCTGAAGCCACCATTACCGGATTTTTCATTTTTATTCCGGCAATATCAGTAAAAAGAAAAGGTTTTCTATTCACCCCAGATTACCTGCCTTGAATCAAACACCGGACCTTCCTTACAAACTCTGACATATTTAAATCCCGGAGAAGCTCCGTTTTTAACTTTCACCGCACATCCTAAACATGCCCCTATCCCACAAGCCATATATGCTTCCAGACAAACCTGACAGGGCACTTTATTTTTCTCAGCTATCTTAGATACTTTCTCAAGCATTAAAGACGGGCCACAGGTGTAACTCATACAGAAGGAAGAAGATCGGCCAAAACCTAACTCCTCTTTTAAAAGTTTAGTAACCAATCCCTTAAAACCTCTTGAACCGTCCTCTGCAGCAACTTTTACCTGACAATCTAATTTATCAAAATCACGAATAAGTAAAGACTCTTCTTTGCTTTTTATCCCCACTAAAACAGAAATCCCAAAGGAACTGTGCTTTTTCAGGTATTCTGCTAAAAACAAAAGAGGGACCACCCCTATTCCTCCTCCAATTAAAATAATCTTTGACTGTTGTTTTTGATTTGTTTTTGGAGGAAACACAAAGCCGTTTCCCAAAGGACCAATAATATCTATATAATCTCCTGTTTTGCTTCCGGTTAAAATATCTGTTCCCTTCCCTACTACTTTATAAAGTAATTCTATTTTTGATTTTTTTCTTACATTTTTAGGCCCGACACGGTATATACTGAATGGTTTCCTTAAAAAAGGTTCATGCCCTTTACTAATACACAGATTAACAAATTGGCCCGGTTTGGCAAATTTAGCAATTTGCGGAGCATCGACTACTAAATTATAATATTGAGAGGTAATCCTTCTATTGGCAATAATTTTCGCTTTAATTTGATACAAGAATTCTATTCTCCATTGCTATTCTACCTTTTACTATTGTAGTAACAGCAAACCCTTTAAGCTTTATCCCGATAAAAGGCGAATTTTTACATTTAGAATGAAAAAAGCCGGTATCTATTTTTAATTCCTTCTGAGAATCAATAATAGTTAAATCGGCACACTCGCCTACTTTTATTCTTCCTTTTTTTAATTTTAAAATAGTTGCCGGATTCAATGTTACTTTTTTGATTGCTTCGAATAACGATAGTACTTTTTTCTCCACTAATTCAACCATTATTAGAGGTAAAAGAGTCTCCAACCCAACAACTCCGAAAGCAGCTAAATTAAACTCCACATCTTTTTCTATATCCAGATGGGGAGCATGGTCAGAAACGATACAATCAATAGTTCCATCAGCTAACCCTTCCCTTATTGCCTTAATATCACGCTGAGTACGCAAAGGAGGTTTCATTTTCATGTTAGTATTATATTTTCCTACACTTTTTTCGGTCAAAGTGAAATAATGAGGACAGGTTTCACAAGTAACTTTTATTCCATTCTTTTTAGCTTCTTTAATAAGACCCACTGACTCTTTTGTACTTACATGGGCAATATGTATCTTTGCACCGGTTAATTCCGCCAAAGCTATATCCCGGGCAACCATAATATTTTCTGCTTCCCGTGGGATCCCTGTCAACCCAAGAATAGCCGACATCTTCCCCTCATTAATTACTCCACCCTGAGAAAGATTCAAATCTTCACTATGTATAATGACCGGCAGATTAAAGGTCTTGGCATATTCTAACGCTCTTCGCATAATTTTAGCATTCATTATTGAGCTTCCGTCATCCGAAACGGCAACAATTCCGGCTTTACTCATTTCTCCCATCGGTGATAATTCTCTACCCAAAAGTTCCCTGGTAACACTCCCAATAGGAAAAACATTTACTAATCCTTCATTTTTTGCTCTCAATAAAATAAATTTAACCCCTGAAACATTATCAATACAGGGATTGGTATTAGCCATACAGCAAACAGAGGTGATTCCTCCCATTACTGCCGCTTTTGTTCCTGAAGCAATAGTTTCTTCATCTTCTCTGCCCGGCTCCCTAAGATGAACATGCATATCAATCAAACCGGGAACAACTATTTTTCCCCGGGCATCTATTACTTTTTCAGCTGTAGACGGTAAAGATTTTTTAAGAGAACTAATCTTATCCCCTTCAATTAAAATATCCAAAAGTTTATCTGTTTTATTAGCCGGATCAATAACCCTGCCATTTTTTATTAAAATTTTTCTCATTTTAATCCCTGTTATTCATTTGTTTATTCCCTGCCAATAAATATAAAACCGCCATTCGAATTGCTATACCATTGGTTACCTGATCTAAAATAACGGACCTTTTGCCGTCTGCTACTTCACCGAAGATTTCAACGCCCCTATTCATCGGACCGGGATGCATCACCAAACAATCCTCTTTCGCATATTTTAACCGTTCATTGGTTACCCCATAAAATTCCGTATATTCCCTCAAAGAAGGTAGAAGATGCTCCTTCTGCCTTTCTAATTGTATCCTCAAAGTATAAATAACATCGGTATCTTTTAAGGCTTTATTTAGATTATAAAAAACTTCCACACCCATCGTTTCGATTTCTTTGGGAATAAGTGTCGCCGGAGCACAAACACGCACCTCAGCTCCCATTTTTTTCAACCCCCAGATATTAGAACGCGCTACCCGGCTGTGTAAAATATCACCGATGATTGTTACTTTCAATCCTTTTATTTTTCCTTTTTTTTCCCGTATCGTAAATAAATCCAATAACCCTTGCGTAGGATGTTCATGCGCACCATCTCCTGCATTTATTACTGATGATTTTATTGCCCTGGATACTATTTCCGCAGCACCGGCCATACCGTGACGAATGATTACAAAATCCGCTTTCATTGCTTCAATAGTTTTTACCGTATCAATTAAACTTTCCCCCTTAACTACACTACTGGTAGAAACCGGGACATTTAAAGTATCGGCACTCAATCTTTTAGCGGCTAATTCAAATGAATTTTTCGTTCTGGTGGAAGGTTCATAAAAAAGAAGCACTACTGTTCGCCCTCTTAAGGCAGGAACTTTTTTTATCGAACGGGTAAATATCTCTTTAAAAGGACCGGCTGTATCCATAATCAATTGGATTTCTTTTTTATCTAAATTTTCTAATCCAAGCAGATCCTTGTTTTTTAATTTCACTCACCAGTCTCCTTTATTTCTTTTAAAACAACTCTCTCGTTTTTATCAACTTCTTTTAATTCCACACAAACCAATTCTTTACTTGAAGCCGGAAATACTTTTCCTACAAAATCCGGTTGAATAGGAAATTCACGGTTACCGCGATCAATCAAAACTGCCAGACGAATAAGCTTTGGCCTTCCAAAATCAATCAACTCATCCAGAGCCGCCCGTATGGTCCTGCCGGTAAACAAAACATCATCAACTAAAACAATTTTTTTTTGATCTATATTAAAAGGAATTTTTGTTTCACGCACTATCGGCTGGTCAACAGCAGAATTTAAATCATCCCGATACAAAGTAATATCTAAAATCCCTACAGGAACGTCTACGGATTCCATTTCTTTTATTTTGGAAACAATGCGATTAGCCAGGGGAACTCCCCTGTTTTGAATTCCGATAATAACCAACCCATCAACCCCGTAGTTTTTCTCTACAATCTCATATGCCATCCGTTTTATAGTTCTATCTATTTCAGCTTTGTTCATTATTATTTTCTTTTCATAAAAAACCAAAATAACACCTCTCAACTCATAATTGCGGTTTTTAAATCCGTTAATTATTTTCTCTTAAGAATAAAAACACCTACTTTGTGATTTTTCAAACAACCAATTCAAATAATTCAAGCAAACTAATTGTTTTCAATCCCCTTTTTTCCAATATCGTTACGATAATGCATTCCGTCAAATTTTATTTTCTCAATTGTCTGATAAGACAAATTAATTGCTTTATCTAAACTGTTCCCTAATGCAGTTACTCCTAAAACCCGTCCACCAGCAGTTTGTAATTTTTTTTCACTATTAAAAGCTGTTCCCGAATGAAAAACCACAACATCTTTTATTTTTTTTAATTTGTCCAGCCCGGAAATTTTCTTTTCTTTTTCATAATCACCCGGATACCCTTTAGAAGTCATCACTACACAAACGCATGATCTCTCCGACCATTCTAATTCTAGTTTATCCAGTTTTTTATCAATTACCGCAGAAATCACCTTTAACATATCCGTTTTTAGTAAGGGTAAAACTACTTGTGTCTCCGGATCGCCAAAACGAACGTTGAATTCCAAAACTTTCGGTCCCTTTTTGGTAATTATTATTCCGGCATAAACTATTCCCTTATATTCTATCCCTTCTTTTTTTGTGCCTGTAATAAAATTTTCAAAAACATCTTTTTTTGTTTGCTCATATACCTGTTTTGTAATCACACCGGTAGGAGCGTACGCCCCCATCCCACCCGTATTTACCCCCTCATCACCATCAAACACCCTTTTATTGTCCTGAGAGGGAATCATAGGTAAAATAGTTTCACCGTCACAAAAAGCCA
>JAGLYT010000126.1 GCA_023132075.1 bacterium | reverse complement strand
TATCGTTCGAAACACATTTCGCCTTCATTTTTTTGTTTTGAGTTTTGAAGTTGAAAGTTTGAAAAAATAGTCATAAGTAGTCAAACAATTGTGAAAAGAGGGAAAAATGTTTGAATTAATGGTTGAATCTCATTTCAATGCTGCACATAAACTAAGAAATTATAAAGGAAAATGTGAGCGATTACACGGACACAACTGGAAGGTAGCGGTTTTTCTAAAAGGTGATAAACTAAACAAAACAGGAATGATTATGGACTTTGGCCGAATAAAAGAACTAATTCAAAAAATAACTAAAAAACTCGACCATACTTATTTAAACACCACCCCTCCTTTCAATAAAATCAATCCCACCTCGGAAAACATTGCCCAATACATATTCGAAAAGATGAGTTCCCTTATAAAAAAACAACAATGTGAGGTATCCAGAGTAACTGTTTGGGAAACAGAAAAAAACTGCGCCACATATTATCAAAAGGACTAACACGAAAAATGAAAAACAAAAAAGCAGTTGTTCTTTTAAGTGGAGGCATAGATTCATCTACTACCCTTTATCTTGCCTTGGAAAAAGGGTATGCTTGTTTTTGCCTTATTTTTGATTATGGACAAAAACACAAAAAAGAAATTCAATGTGCTAAAAAAATTGCCAAAAGAGCAAAATGCAAATATGAAATCATCCGTTTCAAACTTCCCTGGAAAGGAACATCGTTATTAGATAAAAAATTAACTATCCCCAAAAACCGGACTACACAGCAAATAAAAAAAGAAATTCCATCCACCTATGTCCCGGCACGTAATACTATATTTTTAAGTTTTGCCCTCTCTTTTGCTGAAGCAATAAATGCAGAGGTAATTTTTAACGGAGCAAATGCCATAGATTACTCCGGATATCCTGATTGCCGGCCGGAATATTTTTCTGCTTTAGAAAAAGTTTCCTCTTTAGGAACTAAAAGAGGCATTGAAGGTAAAAGCATAAAATTTCTAACCCCTTTAATAAAAATGACTAAACCCAAAATCATAAAAACAGGTATAAAGTTAAAAGTTCCATATCAATTAACCTGGTCATGCTATCAGGGAGGCAAAAAACCATGCCAAAAATGCGATAGCTGCCTGTTGCGGACAAAAGGATTTAAGGAATTAGGAATTACCGATCCTTTATTATCCACATAAATCAAACTATGAAAACAAACCGATTTAAAAAATTAGATATTCAGGAAGTATTTTCCAGTATTCAGGGAGAAGGAATTTTTGTAGGGAAAAGACAGATTTTTATCCGCTTTTCAAGGTGTAACCTGCAGCCGAAATGCAGCTACTGCGATACTAAAATCAAACCGCTGAACAATACTTTTCCTTTAAATCCGGCAAAAAATAAAACAGAAATTCAAAATTCAACTAATCAATTAATACAATTAATTGAAAAACTGGAAAAGATTTACGGGCCCCATCATTGTGTATCTCTTACCGGAGGAGAACCACTGCTATATGTTGATTATCTGGCTTTACTCATTCCGCAAATTAAAAAAACAGGATTAAAAATATATTTGGAAACTAACGGCACCTGTTACAAACAGTTTAAAAAAATTAAAAATAAAATTGATATTTTAGCTATGGATATTAAACTACCTGCTGACTGCAGAAAAAATTACTGGCAGGAACACAAAAAATTTTTAACTTTGGCTAACAATAAGAAAACATTCATTTTTATAAAAATTGTTTTAACCGCTAAAACAAACCGAAAAGAAATAAAAACAGCTATAAAACTAATAGCAGATGTTAACAGGAATATCCCGCTTATTTTTCAGCCGGTTACTCCCCTAAAAAAAATATTTCCACCAAAAAGCAATACAATCCTTGCCTACCAATCTCTGGCCGGAAAATACTTAAAAGAAGTAAGAGTTATTCCCCAGGTCCACAAAATATTAGGTCTCAAATAGTAAACCGGGCCATATTTATATTTATTCTTCTTTTTTCTTCTTAAGAGATTTCATCCAATCTGAAAATTGATTCTTTTGTTTTGCTTTACGCTTTTGTTTATAAGCTGCACCGGGAATATTGGGCCCGATTTTATTTTTAATAATTACTTTAATTTTATTAGCAAACTTTCGGGTAACTTTCACATTATTAAAAATATTTCCGGTCTCTTTCACTGTGTAAGTATCGTCAGCAAAATAATGGGATGAAATCGTAGCCGTATAGACCAATGCGGCCATTTTGCCTAACTTGCCGGTTGATTTACTCCTGCCCACAACTTCTTTAACCGAGGCAGTGGTAAAGACAGAGATATCTGCCGCTACTTTCGGCCTGGCAGTGGAACCCAAACGTCCACGGCGTTTTCTTTTTGTCTGCTTAGCGGCATTATTTACTATTTTCTGGTCGACAAGTCTAATAATAGCATCTTTTTCAAATTCTTTACGCAATTGAGGAAACAACCTGCCTTTGGTATTTGTTTTAAGGTTTTCGGCAACATCAGTCTCAAAAAGCGCTACAATAATGGGCTCATTGGATTTCCTTTTTTCGGCTTTGTTTATCTCTTTCAGATTAGCAGCTCTTTGTTCTTCTTTTTTCGCTTCTTTTTCTTCCATCCGTTTTGCTTCTTCCGGACTGGTCCAGGTAGTAACCTTCTTTCCATTCACCACCCGCGTAGTTTTGACCATCCCCCCACATCCCCATAAACCGGCAAGAATAAACAGACACAAACAAAAACCAGCCATACTTTTTTTAGCAAACATAATACCTCCTTTAAAAATTGATATTTCCATTAGTTAAAGAATATCACAACAATTGATTTCTGGCAATAATTATTTTATCCAGAGATCAAAATTTATTTTGACTGATAAAAAACCGTGTTTAATAAATAATTTTTGACATTTTCCGGCAGGGAAAATACTTGACAAACCCCTTATAAATTTTGTAAATTGAGCATTAATTTATACTCTATTCAAATTTTCATTTTTTAGAATAAAAATTCAAAAATAACCCAAGGAGAAAAAACTATGGAACAAACTATTAAAGTGATTGATGAAAAAGTGAAAGAAAACTCCCTCTTTATTGAAGAATTAACAGCGGAAATAGGAAAGGTTATCGTCGGTCAAAAATATGCCGTGGACCGGTTGTTAATTGCCCTTTTAGCCGATGGGCATATTCTTCTGGAAGGTGTTCCCGGTTTAGCCAAGACTTTAGTGGTAAAAACTTTATCTGAAGTTATAGATACTAAATTTCAGCGTATCCAGTTTACTCCCGACCTCTTACCGGCAGATTTAATCGGAACAAACATTTACAATCCCAAAGGCGGAGATTTCACGGTAAAAAAAGGGCCTATATTTACAAACCTTATTCTTGCCGATGAAATAAACCGCGCTCCGGCAAAAGTACAGAGTGCTTTATTGGAAGCAATGCAGGAAAGACAGGTCACTATCGGAGAAAACACCTTTCCTCTGGATAAACTTTTCCTTGTTTTAGCCACCCAAAATCCTATTGAACAGGAAGGCACTTATCCTCTGCCGGAAGCACAAATAGACCGCTTTATGTTAAAACTAAAAATAACTTACCCTGATAAAGAAGAAGAATACCAGATCTTAGAAAGAATGACTACCGGAAAAAAAATTACGGTACGTAAAACAACTACACCGGAACAAATCATTAAAGCCCGTTCTTTGATAAATGAAATCTATATTGATGAGAAAATTAAAAAATACATTGTAGACATTGTATTTGCTACCCGTAATCCGGAAGAATATAATCTTCCCAATTTAAAAAATCTTATTGCTTTTGGGGCTTCACCTCGTGCTACCATTTATTTGACCAAAGCAGCCAAATCTTACGCTTTCTTACGCCGACGGGGATATGTCACTCCTGAAGATGTAAAATCCATTGGATTAGATGTCTTAAGACACCGCATCATTGTCACCTACGAAGCAGAAGCGGAAGAAATGACCGGTGAAGATATCGCCAAACAAATCTTTGATGAAATTGAAGTACCCTAAGATATAAAGTTGTAATATATTTTATGCATCACGAATAAAACTCTGAGGAATGAAATGATACCTAAAGAGATTTTAAAACAAATCCGCCACATTGAAATACGCACCGGTAAGCTGGTAAACGAACTTTTTGCCGGAGAATACGAAAGCGTTTTTAAAGGGCGTGGAATGGAATTTTCAGAAGTAAGGGAATATCAACCGGGTGATGATATCCGTACTATTGACTGGAATGTTACTGCCCGCACGGGAAAACCGTTTATCAAAAAGTTCGTTGAAGAAAGAGAATTGACGATAATGTTGCTGATTGATTTAAGTTCTTCCAAGAATTTCGGAACCCGGGAAAAAACAAAAGCTCAAATTGCCGCTGAAATTGCCAGTATTCTTGCTTTTTCGGCTATAAAAAATAATGATAAGGTCGGGACAATTCTTTTTACCGACCGTCCTGAAGCATTTATTCCACCCAAAAAAGGACGCCGTCATATTTTAAGAATAATCAGGGAAATTCTATATTTTAAGCCTACTCATCAGCAAACCGACATATCTTCGGCATTGGAATATTTAAACGAAATTGCTAAAAGAAAAATGATTGTTTTTATTATTTCTGATTTTATTGATCAGGGATATGAAAAAACTTTACAAATTACCAATAAAAAACATGACGTAATTGCTATTTCTATTACAGACCCCAGGGAAAAAGAATTACCCCCTCTTGGATTTATTGAATTGGAAGATAGTGAAACAAAAAGAAAAATACTGGTTAATACCCGGAACAAGTATCTCATAAACTCTTTTTACGAAATAAACAAACAAAAAGAAAGTGCTCGTAAAGCATTTTTTAAGTCTATAGGCCTGGATAATGTAGAAATTTCTACCGAAAGTTCCTATGTCGAACCATTAATTAACTTCTTTAAAGCAAGAGCAAAACGATTTAGATAAAAAACAAGGAAACCCAATGATAAAAAAATTATTTGCTGTACTCCTGAGCTGTTATCTTTTGATATGCGGTATTTACTCTTTTTCCGGAGCAAATGAGCTCCCTATAATAATTAATTCCAGCATTGATAAACATAAAGTTACCATTGCCGACCAAATAACCTATACTGTAATCTTAACTTACGACCCTAAAAAAATTAAAACACCTCCATTTTCCCCGGGAACAAATCTGTCCTCTTTTGAAATAAAAGATTATAAAATTTATAAACAAAAAAAGAAAAAAGG
>JAGLYT010000125.1 GCA_023132075.1 bacterium | reverse complement strand
TTTTTAGCTTGTTTTTGCGTGCCCGCAGGGTAAAATTATGCGTAAGCGAGAAAAACATGTTTTACCTTTATTTTCCCTGCTCCCGCCTTACAGACTGGCGGACAGGCAAACTCCTGGCTTATAAATACAATTGTCACAAATAATCACAAATCCTGTGCAACACAAACATGGTTTACATTTTAAACCGGGGACATCGTTTACAATTTTTGACTACTTTTTGACTATTGTATGGCTACTTATGACTATTATTGATATTATCCACCGTCAGTTACTTTCCAGACAATCTGAAATTTCCCCAACCGTTACTACCGCGGTTCCTCTCTTCATCACTACTTGTCCTGCCGCATAGTTTGATAAATAAGCCGCATCCCTAAAACTGGCTCCACTGGCTAAAGCCAAAGTGATACAACTGGCTACCGTATCCCCTGCCCCAGTAACATCTACCGGCTCATCCGAACCAACAATAGGTATATGAATCACTTTTCCATCTTTCTCAAACAAACTCATTCCTTCTTTCCCTCTGGTAATTAGAACCCCCTTACAACCTAAATCGGACAACAATTTTTCTCCGGCATAAAGTAACGATTGTTTATCCTTAATTTTTATACCTAAAGAAGGACCCGCTTCTGTTTCATTAGGAGTAACCAAAGAAACACCCTTAAAATCCAATACCCTAAAACGGGAATCAACAACTACAGGTTTATTTAGCTTCTTAGCATAAGGAATTAACCACTTTATTATCCGGGGAGTAACTACTCCCCCATAGTCCGAAATTAAAATAGCATTTATTTGCGGAATTTTTATTTTTAAAAAATTTAAAATCTTATCCTCTATGCTACGGCTAAGTTTATTGCTTATTTCTTTATCTACTCGAATAACCTGCTGCTTTGCCGTATGATAGCCCCCTGCCATTATCCGTGTTTTAGTAATAGTAGGATCTATTTTATCTATAAAAACACCTGCTGTATTTATTTTTTTATCTTTCATTATTTGCAATAAACTACTTCCAATATTATCTTTACCTACTACTCCCACAGGAAAAACTTTCCCTCCTAAAGACCAAATATTATTAACCGAATTTGCTCCCCCGCCTAAAATAACCTCTCTCGATTCAAATTTTAAAATTAAAACAGGTGCTTCACGGGAGATACGGGTAGTTTTCCCATAAATATATTCATCGCCGATTAAATCTCCCAGAACTAATATCTTCTTTTTATTAAAATTATTTAATATTTTTTTCAATTGTTCCCTTTTATTGTCGTTCAATTTCTTCCCTCTTGTTTATTTGTCTTATTATCCATTTTACTGCCTCATATAAATCAGAAGCGATAAAATCCGGCTGTTCATCCCAATCCTGCCTCTGGTATTGATACTCGCCCTTTCCATAACCCGTTAAAACCATAACACTTTTAGCCCCTACTTTATGTCCCCATTTAATATCGCTAATTTTGTCCCCCACAATAAAGGATTGTTTTAAATCCAGACCAAACTCTTTTTCTCCTTTTTCTAACATTCCGGTTTTAGGCTTACGGCAATTACAATCAAGTTTATAATCCCCTTCCCCCACGTCAGGATGATGAGGACAATAATAAACAGCATCCGGATAAGCCCCCTCCTGAGCTAATAAATCACGCATTTTTTGATGAACAACATTAACCATTTTCTCTTTAAAATAACCTCTGGCTACACCTGCCTGGTTGGTAGCCACCATAATCTTAATTCCTTCCTGATTTAATAACTTAATTGCTTCTGCCGTACGAGGTAGTAGCTTAAACCTGTCCTGATGATTAATATACCCCCCTTCCTGATTAATCGTTCCATCCCTATCCAGAAATACCCCGGTTTTTTTATTATTCTCTTTTCTACCGCTCATTCGAGCCGGTAATTGTTCCTGATTGCCAATTATAACTATTATCCCCATCATAAACCAAAACAACCCTAATATTTCCGAATCACCATAGTTATATTCCGTTAAACCCGAAACAATAAAAGCTACCACTGCCCCCAAACAACCCAGAACTACCGCTTTTTCATACCTTTTAGTTTCGGATATTCTCAAGTATACACCAAAACCTTTTTTCAAACATGCCCCCAACAAAATTATAAATGCTGCCAAACCCAATATTCCCCGCTCTGCGGCAATCTGAATAAAATTATTATGTAAATGCCCCTGGCTTTCTACAATTGCTGCAGGATTTTTATAGGCAGGATAAAGCAAAGAAACATTTTTCAAACCAATCCCTATGACAGGATAATCTTTAAACATTTCCCAACCGCTCTTCCACATATAAATCCTCTCCGAATCACAAAAATTCTTTGCCCTGCTGAAAGCTGAATATTTGGCTTCTCCTCTAAAAAAAGCTATCCCGCTGGATATAAAAACAATAAAAATCAACATAATTAGTGTTGCCGGCAATAAAATCTTTTTTATTCTGGAAGAGGAGGGGAAAAAACTTCTAATTCCTATTATTTCAATAAAAACCAAACCCGCTATTGCTCCTAACCATGCACCACGGGAATAAGTAAAAATTAAACTCAAGGATAAAACCGATAGACATAATCCTAAATATATTTTCTTTCTTTTATGAACCTTAGCAAATAAAAAAAGGCTGCTGATTAAAATTCCAGCCATGCTTAATCCTTCGGCAAAACTAATGGGATGATCACGACTGCCGGTTACCCTCTGGTCATACAAACTTAAAAACCGAAGTATCTTTTTCGGCAAACAAGACAATATTTTAAAAGGAACATCTATTTTATCCGCAACACGATTGATTCCCAGAATATACTGAAAAATAGCAAATAAAGAAACAATAAATGTTCCTAAAACAAACCACTTAATCATTTTCTTTAATTGCTTAATATCTTTTACACTACTAATCATCAAAAAAAACATCAAAACCCATAATTCTCTCTTTAACCCTTTAATGCTTCTTACAAGATCGATGGAAAAAACAACAGACAAAAAGGTTATCCCTAAAAAAATAAATATAGGAATCATTAATGACGAAGCCTTAAATCCTTCCCCTTTAGTTAAAATCATTCTGCATACCCAGGCTGATAGTAAAACAACCGATACGATGCTAATACAAGGTATGGGCAAGGGAAGTACCGCTGCCAAAAAAATTAACCCACCATATATTACTTTATCCAGCCGATTTTCAATTTCTATCTGTTTCATTTTCTTTCCACCATAATTTTGTATATTTACTGAAGACATAAAAAACATTTAAAACACATAAAATAAATCCTTCCAGCCCATCTAATATTCCTAATTTAAAAATATATTTTTTAAAAAAAACAATAAACGGATAAACAAAAAAATGATACCATTTTGCCCTTTTATTTTTATCCCACATTTCATCAGCAGACAAACTCGTATAGCGATTGACTTTATTAAAATAATCTTTCAAACCTAAATACGGACGATGGAACAAAATATTTTTTAAATATGCTGATTTTCCGTTTAAAATTATACTTTCGTGAACCCGTTTGCTTTCGTCAAACCTGCCTTCATCTTTTCTAAACAACCTTAATACGTAATCCGGATACCATCCGCAATGTTTTATCCATCTGCCTAAAAATTGTGACTGTCTCAAAATATAAAACCCGTTAACTCCGTCCCGATTTATCGCATTATGCATTTCCTCCGCTAAAGAAGAAGAAACCTCTTCATCAGCATCAATCCATAAAATCCATTCTCCGCTTGTTTTTTCAATTCCCATATTTTTTGTTTTAGCAAACCCCTGCCATTGAACAGAAAAAACCTTATCGGTATAACCTCTTGCAATTTCTACCGTCTTGTCTTCACTCTGTGAGTCAAGAATTATAATTTCATCAAGCCAGCCTAAACTTTGTAAGCACCTTTCTATATTTTTTTCTTCATTTTTAGTGATAATCAAAGCAGAAATCCGGCATTTTTTTTTATTCAAATTACTCATTATTTATCCTTATCAAGAAAATTTTGCATTTTTTCCTGTATTTTTTTATCCCAATTTCCCTCATTACCAATAGTTTTCAACTCAATTACTAAAGCAAAAATATTTGCTTTTAATTTCTCATCCAGCTTAAGTTGTTTTATTTTTCCCTCATCCTTTTGGGTGGTTACAATAATCCCGTTCTCCCTTCCTTTTAAAATTTTTTCGAGCTGTTTTTTTTCATAAACATAATGATCGGAAAAACTTATAAAATCAACAATATTTGCCTCTAATGATTCCAGTGTTTTTCGAAAAGATAAAGGATTTCCAATACTACACAAGGCTAATATTTCTTTTCCTTTAAGAAAGTCTACCTGCTCTACCCTTCGCTTAGAATCCAGAGATAACACTCCCACCGGTTGATGCAAAGTTTTTACTATTGCTGCATGCGGATTAATTTTCTTTAATTGAGCAATAGTATTTTCCAATATTTCTTTCTTTACCTGGTCAGTATGGGTAATAAAAAAAACATCCCCCCTTTTCAATCCGGAAGGATACTCCCTTAACCCTCCCCGGGGAAGAAGATACCCGTTACTGAAAGGAAGCAAGGCATCTATTATCACAATATCTAAATCCCGATGCAAAGGCAGATGCTGAAAAGCATCGTCCAGAACAAGCACCTGGCTGCTATATTCTTCCAAAGCATACTTCCCACTAACATATCTGTCCTTCCCTATAATGACCGGAACACTCCTACAAGCTTCGGCTAAAAGATAAGGTTCATCCCCGGACTGGAGAGAATCAGAGATAATATTTTTGCCGTCACTAACTACCAGAAAATTTTTCTTTTCTTTCTTCGATTTACTCTTCGACCGGGAAAAACCACTCTTATATCCCCTGCTTAATATTGCAACCCTCTTCCCCTGCCGGCTAAACATACGCACCAACATCATTACTGCCGGGGTTTTACCCACACCGCCAACAACAATATTACCCACGGAAATTACCAGACACTTTATCTTTTTCTTTTTAAAAACACCTGCTTTATACAAAAAAAGTCTCACTTTTACCAAAGCACCGTAAAACAAAGACAGAAACCATAAAGGTAAAAAAAGAAAAAAATTAAATATACTTTTTTCTTTTTGCCAAAATAAATCAAAAAAATATTTTTCTATTTTTTATTCATTAATTCCATTATATCCTGCTTACTAATTCCTTTCAATAAGTAAAGCGCTATAAAATAAATTGCTACGGCCAAACTTAAAACTAAAAATAAAT
>JAGLYT010000124.1 GCA_023132075.1 bacterium | reverse complement strand
AATTCGACTACAGAGTTTTTGTCAGCTACGCTAACAAAAACTCTAAGTCTCATTGAAATTCATGAAACAAACTCTTTTCTCAATTCCCTGGTAACTTCAACCATATTTTCCAGGGATTTAGTGGACTCATCCCAGCCTCGCGTCTTTAATCCACAATCCGGATTTATCCAAAAATTATCATTAGGAAATGTTTTCAACGCCCTTTTTACCGTGGTGGTAATTTCTCCCGGAGTTGGAATTTGGGGAGAATGAATATCCCAAACCCCTAAGCCTATCTGCCGGTTAAAATCACTGTTTTCAAAATGGCTCAAAATATTTCCTTTGCTTCTGGAAGCCTCAATAGTAATCACATCAAAATCCATCTGATTAATTTGCTCAATAATTTCCCCAAATTCCGAGTAACACATATGGGTGTGAATTTGCAACTCGGGTTTTGACTGACTGGCTAAATTAAATGCTTTTACTGCCCATTGGAAATATTGTTTCCAGTTTCTCTTTTTTATCGGTGCTTTTTCTCTGAAAGCCGGTTCATCAATCTGAACTATTTTAATATTTGCTTTTTGGTAATCCTTTATTTCTTCCTGTAAACATAAACCTAATTGATAAGCAACCTGACTGATGGGTATGTCCTTTCTAACAAAACTCCAGGCAATAATAGTAACCGGTCCGGTCAGCATTCCTTTAACCGGTTTTTCGGTCAAATTCTGAGCAAAACTAATCTCATCAACCGTCATGGGTTTACTTCTTGAAACATCTCCGTATATTAACGGAGGACGATATCCCCGTGTTCCATAAGAAATAATCCATCCGTTATCAGTACTAGCAATTCCTTCCATTTTTTGCGCAAAAAATTCCACCATATCCGTCCTTTCAAATTCCCCATGCACAAATACATCCAGACCTATCTTCTCCTGAAATTTAATTAGGTTGGTAATTTCCTCTTTAATAAAGGATTGATATTCCTCTTTGCTTATTTTACCCCGTTTAAAATCCATTCTTTTTTTCCTAACTTCCGGTGTTTGAGGAAAACTACCGATGGTAGTAGTTGGAAAAAGGGGTAGATTCAAAATTTCCCGTTGTTTTTTATTACGTTCTTCATAGGACATCTTTTTTGAAAAATCTTCTTCCTTTAAATTTTTGATTTTTTCCTGAACATCCCTATTCATCCCAAAATCATCCGTGCTATTACTGCTATACTCTTCTACTTCTTTATCTTCCCCATTTTTGTATATCCGGGAAATTAATTGCAATTCCTCTAATCTTTCCTGGGCAAAAGCCAATTTTCCTAAAAGTCTATCATCTAAATTTTCACCCTTTTTAGTAATAGGTAAATGAGACAGAGGAGCCGCATTAGAAACAGCCAAATTTTTTGCATATTTATTTAATTCCTGCAAAATCCCCAGGGATTTTTTAATGTCTGTCTTCCACACATTCCGTCCGTCAACAATACCGGCAATTAAAATTTTGTCATCAGGAAAACCATATTTTTTAATGTTTTCCAGATTTTCTTTGCCGTTAACAAAATCCAGACCAATCGCCTTTAGCGGTAATTCATATAAGTCAGCCAAAAAATCTACCGAATCATAGTAAGTAAAAAGAGTAATCTTGTCCTTTTGGCTAGTAATTTTTTTATATACTTCCTTGACCATACTAATTTCTTCCGGTGAAAGCTCCATTACCAAAGCCGGTTCATCCAGATAAACTTCATCCAGATTATCGATTATTTTTTTGTAAACATCAGCTAAAGCAAAAAAATGCTCTTTGAATTTTCCGGGTTCAACTCCTTTGGATAATTTCAAGAAAGTAAAAGGACCGATTAAATAAGGAATCCCTTTTTTACTTCTTTCTTTTACCTGTGCTAATTTGTCCCAGGACAAATTAAATTGCGAAGGAGAAAAAGATCCATCAATTTTGGGAACAAGATAATGGTAATTGGTATTAAACCACTTAGTCATTTCTAATGCATTTTTACCCCTGCATAAATCAAAATACTCGTCTAAATTTTCACTTTTATATAATCCGACAATGATTGCCGTATCCAGCATATTATCGTAAAAAGTCATTTCTCCGGCGGGAAAATTATCAACATATTTCTCATAAATGTCCAACCGTTCTTTATCCAAATTGTAAATACTATCCTTCAGTTCTTTCTCTGTGATCCTTTTCTTCCAAAAACTTTCAATCGCTTTTTTATACTCCCTGTCTTTTCCCAAGCGGGGAAAACCATACGCATACGTTTCCATTTTTCTCTCCCTTTATTAAAAATTAATAGGCTGCCACGAAATTCGTTTCAGCCTATGAGTTCATAGATTTTAACGACAATTTTTTTACTTCTCAAAACACCGGCTTATTGTACTTTAACGAAAAAATATAATCAAGCAAATATTTTATACCCCTCTCATCCGGCATTCCTTTACATAAGGCAAAACCTCACGATAAATTTCATCCATCTCGCTTTTGTCATAAGGTTTTATTTTCATATACTCCGGATCCAGTGTATTTTGAGGAACGAAATTTTGCAAAGCATATCTTTTTGCTCCTTTTATATATTGAGCAATTTTACACACATCGTCTTTTTCGTGCAAAGAAGGAACTACCGTTGTTCTAAATTCATAATCAATATCCGAATGCATAAGAATATTAATACTTTCCTTAACTTTTTCTAATATTTTTTTACCTTTTACCCCTATCGAATTACTATATGCCTCTTCTTCCAAAGGGGCTTTAATATCCATAGCGACAAAATCTACCATCTTCGTTTCTATTATTTTACGCAAAACTTTAGGGAAAGTACCATTGGTATCAAGTTTTAATTTCATTCCTATTCCCCGAATTTTTTCAATAAAATCAATTACATCTTCGTATAAACAGGGTTCACCTCCGGTCAAACATACCCCGTCAATCCATCCTTTATGCTTGATTAAATAATTCATAATATCTTCTACCGGAATAGTCTCATATTGTTCAGGATTAAGTATCAATCCGGAATTTTGACAAAAAGGGCCTCTGAAATTACAATAAGGCACGTATAATGTGGAAACAATCATTCCTTCCCAATCAACTAAGGAAGTCTCAATAAAACCTTTTATCACTATTTTCATTTTTTCCCCCTTTTTTAATTCAACTACTTTTAAACTCTTCTGTTTTTTATCGTTTTTTATAATCAGGACACCTTGTTGCATTAGGCCTCTCGGGCCTGGTACAGGCATCTCCCCAATCATACCGACAGGAATCGCATAAAAACTTTGTTCCACCTAAAAATGATTTTAATTTAAACCATAAGTCATCTAAAATTTTAAACATAATAATCTTTTTTACTATTGATAATTTCTTTCACCAAATATTCTGCTTCCCACTCGTATCATATTCGCCCCTTCTTCCAGAGCAACACGATAAGAACTACTCATTCCCATCGAAAGATATTTCATCCGAACATTGTTTAAGTTAAGCGATTTAATTTTTTCAAATATTTTTTTTGTCTCTTTAAAATAAGGACGCAAAACCTCAGCATCTTCTTCCCAGGGACCCATAGTCATTATGCCCATTATTTTTAAATTATCAAATAAAGAAATTTCCCTAACTAAATTTTCCACATCTTCCGGAAATATACCAAATTTCTGTTTTTCCCTGCCGCTATTTACTTCCAGTAATACCGGCATTACCTTCTCTATTTTTCTACATTCTTTATCAATTTCTCCGGCTATTTTGAAAGAATCCACAGTTTCGAGCATATCAAAAAGCTTAACCGCTTTTTTTACTTTATTTTTTTGCAAGTGTCCGATAAAATGCCATTTTACCGCACATATTTTTTTATTCGCATCATTATTTATTCCAAATTCTGTTTTTTTTATCTGCTCAATTACCTTTTCCGCTTCCCTAATATAATTCTCTCCGATAATTTCTACCCCGGCATCTATTGCTTCTAAAATCTCCCCCACTGTTTTTGTCTTTGCCGCCCCTACTAACTTTATCCCTTCCGGCAATTCACTCAAAATTTTCTCTACATTTTCTCTAATATTTTCCACAGAAGTATTCCTTTTTATTACTGCCGCTGCTCTATTTAAATTTATTTAAGACAAACCTCCGTAGGATTTTTAAGTATATCTTCTAATTGCTTTTTAACTGATTTTAACTTTTTTTTGGAAACCCTGTCAATAATTAAAATTCCATCCAAATGGTCTATTTCATGCTGGAATACCCGAGCTAAAAGCCCCTTTACCGCTAATTGTATTTGTTTACCATTTCTATCCATCCCCTCCACTACTATTTCTTCCGAACGTTTTATTTCCAAATTGATTTTAGGAAGGCTTAAACATCCCTCTTCCATAACATCTTCTCCGCGAGACCAAAGTATCCTGGGGTTAATCAGACAATTCAACCCCTCCCCTATATCAGCAACAATTATTCTCTTTGATACCCCCACCTGCGGTGCCGCCAATCCAACTCCTCCGTATTTATACATCGTCCTCATCATTGCGGTAATGAACATTTTAAGTTCTTTATCTATTTTCTCCACTTTATCCGCCTTAGCAGACAAAACAGCTTCCCCGTATAATTTAATCGGTAATATATCCATTCTTAATTCCTTTAATTTTTTCAATTATAACTTTTCTAAAATCATTTTCGCTACTTTTTCCCCGGATAATAACATCCCTCCAAAAATGGGACCCATTCTCGGTCCTCCAAAAACCGCATTCGCCGCCATTCCGGCAACATAAAGGTTAGGATAAATTTCCTTAGTATTTTCCACAATAATTCTTTCCCCTACTTCCGCCCACATTGGTTTTTCCCCTATAATCGCTCCCGTTGGGGTATATAATTTAGCACCGCTTTTTCTCTGCACAACTTTGGCAATTTCACTGGTATGACCGGTAGCATCTACAGCTATCTTACAATTTATACTTAAAGGATCTATATGTAATTTAGCTATATTTACTGCCGACCAATTTAAAACAAACCCGCTTAATTTATCCTCCCTGATTATTACATCTTCTATATCCATCAAATTAAATACCTTCGCTCCTGCCTGAAGTGCACGAAAAGATAACCCCGTAACCGCTTCTACTGAATCAGCTATATAATAACCTTCCTGATATTTCTCCATTCTAATTCCTATTTCATCCAATATCCTCTTGCCTTCCTCCTGAATAACAATCTTATTAAACATCATCCCGCCGCCCCACATCCCGCCGCCAATG
>JAGLYT010000123.1 GCA_023132075.1 bacterium | reverse complement strand
ATTATTTTTCTCAAACAAATTCTACTATTGACCAGATGAAAAAATTAATCACTAACAAGATAACCGAAGGGACTCTGGTTGTTGCAGAAAGACAGTTGCAGGGCAGGGGAAGATTGCAAAGAAAATGGGAGTCTCCGTTGGGTGGGATATGGGTTTCTGTTTTTTTAAAACCGGATGTTTTGCCTTGTTTAATTCCCCAGTTAAATTTGATTAGTGCTTTGGTAGTGGCAAGGACGATAGAGAAAAAAACCGGTATAAAAGCCCTGTTAAAATGGCCTAACGATGTAGTGATTAAAGGTCAAAAAAAAGATGTTTGTCCTTTTAGAAAAATTTGCGGGATATTAGCGGAAATGAATGCCGAGACGGATAGAATTAATTATGTCATTCTAAGTTTTGGTGTTAATGCGAATATTGCTAAAGAACAATTTTCGGAGAGTCTCAGAGAGAAGGTTGTTTCTTTACAGGACTTGTTGGGCAGGGAAATTTCCCGGGTAAGTTTTTTAAAAGAATTATTACTAAATTTGGAAGAAGTATATTTAAAATTTAAGAAAGGAAATACCGGAACTTTATTGAAAGAATATAAAAAAAAGTCAATAGTTTTGGGCAAAAGAATAAAAGTAATTTTTCCCGATAATCAGGTTGTTTCAGGAAAAGTAGTGGATATTGATAAAGAAGGGGCGTTGATTTTAAAAGCAGGAAAAGAAAACAAAAGAGTGGTTGCCGGGGAGGTAATTTTTTAGCAGATAAAAGATAAACAAAAGTCCATAGTCTACAGTCGATAGTCCATAGATAAAGACAATAGATAAATACTAAATCCGAATATCTAAATACTAAACCCTCCTTACAGACTGGAGGACAGGCAAATTCGAAATTCAAAATTCAAAATACAAAACAAAGGACAAAGAAATAGTTCATAGACAATAGGTATCAAATAGTTATAAGTTTAAAAAAAGAAAAGAGAGAAGGGTGAGTGAAAAAAATAAAAAAAATTATTCTTTTGTTCGTTTTGTTTATGTTTTTGCCTATGGGCAAAGCGTCAGCTTTGATTGCTCCGCAGAAATATAAAAAAGGCAAAAAACAAATTGTTGGTCAACTTACAAAAAATACTGCTTATAAAAATACATCGGCTTATGCCGCCTGCCTTACTCATTGTGCTCGTTTCAGGGATAAATATGGAAAAAAGTGGAAGATGCAATATAATCATTTTTCCGGTGCGGTAAAAAATATTTGGGGTTATAAAACACAATCCCGGTCAGGAAAACCGGAAGATGCCGCAAAAAATTTTATTATTCAAAATCATGATTTATTTAAAATAAACTTCACCCATCTTAATTTAAAAAAAAGTACCCGCCATAAAAATTACCGGCATATTAAATATGCCCAAACCTACCAGGGTATTCCGGTAGAAAGAGGAAAGGTTTTAGTACATCTTTTAACGGATAATAGCATTGTAGGGGTAAATTCCTCTTATTTTACTGATATTGATTTGGAAGTAACGCCGCGGATTTCCAAAGAAAGTGTATTGGATTTAGTAAAAAGTGACCTGCAGGTTAAATCCGCTCCGCTTAAAACTTTTCCGACTGTACTTGTTATTTTTCCTGACGAAGAAAAAGAAAAATATTATCTTGCCTGGAAAGTAAGAATGCGTTTGAATAATCCTTTAGGGGATTGGATTTATTTTGTAGAGGCAGGTTCAGGGGAGATTTTATTTAAATATAATAATCTGCGTTTTGGTACGGTTTCGGGTGAAATTTTCCCTGAGTTTGGGAACGAGACGTTGGTCAATAGGTCTTTTGCTAACGAATATGTAACTGTAGAGGGGGTAGAAGAAAGTACTTCTGTTGACGGGAGTTATAGCGGGGTTAATGGAGATAGTATTTTTTCCCAATTAGCCGGTCCTTATGTTAAGGTTTATAATGATGACCAGGCAGAAGTATCCATCTCTACAGATGTAGCTAGTTTTACCTGGGATTATTCCGATACAAGTAATGAAGTAGATGAAGTAAATATGTTTTATCATGTAAATCGTATGCACAATTATTTTAAGACGCTGGATAATTCATTTACCGGGGTGGATTATCAGATAGAGGCCTGGGTACACAATGGGGAGGATGGGTCTATAGAAGATACTAATTGTTTTTATGACCCTTCCAATGAAAATATTTATTTTGGTGATGGGGATCTTGTTTGGTATGGGATTGAAAATTATGCTCATGCGTGTGATGTAATTTATCATGAATATACCCATGCGGCAGTGCACCATATTTATGAGTTGACTTATTATGGACAATCAGGGGCAATGGATGAGGCTTTTGCGGATTATTTTTCGGCTACTTATACCGAAGATTCTGTTATGGGGAACTGGGTTTTACCCGTGGAATATCAAAGAGATTTAAATGATCCGGTTAAGAAAAAATATCCGGATGATTGGAGAGGGGAAGTACATGATGACAGCGTAATTTACTCCGGAGCATTATGGGATTTTAGAACGGCAGTAAGTTCCACTACGGCTAACGGAATAATTTTCGATGCTTTATTTTTTCAGCCGGATAGTTTCCAGACCGGGTTGCAGGCTATTTTGCTTACCGATGACAGTCCACAATACGGGGGGGATAATGACCTTTCTAATGGAACGCCTAATCAGACGGCAATAGAGCTGGCTTTTGCCAACCATGGAATTACTTTGGAGGATATGAATGAGCCGAGTGCAAGCGACAATGATACTTACGAGCCTAATAATGCTTTTTCTGAAAGTTACGATATAAAAACGGGTCAGACGCTTAGTTCTTATGTTTCCTATAGTAGTGATTGTGATTATTATCGCCTTTGTGCCGGCCCGGGCAATATTCGGATTAAGTTAGAACTGCGTTTCTACAATACAGATGTTGGCTATGGGAATTTATATTATGCTTATGATATATCCCTTTTTGATTCTTCCCATAATTGCATTGCTTACCGGTATCCGGAGCAAATTCTTTCAGGAGGGTCCGGATATAATTATACCACTTCTTCCTCTGTGGTGATTGATACGACCATTAATCAAGTGGATTTTTATTATATTATGGTGTCGGGGATTGAGGATACATCTACCCGATGGAAACCGTATTCTTTACAGGTAGAGTTTACTCCCGGAGGCCTTCAGATTTCAAGGGGGGAAGGGCAGACGGTTATTGTTTTCGGGTTAATTGAAATTGGTTCTAAAAGTATCGAAAATGTCTGGGTGAAAGACCGGCTGGGAAATGTTTTAACCCGGGGAATTAGTTCTTCCGGATGGGTTCTCGACGGAGATAACGGTAGGATAGAAGGGGTAGTTAGTTTAGGAGATATAAAGGCAAATTATCCGGCGGTAGGAACTATATATGTAGAGATTGGTCTTAAAAATAAATGGGGAAATGATTATTTAATTGGTCCTTCCAATTATTTGAAAACCGAAGCAACGGGGAATAAACTTGTTTTATGGAATAATTTATTTAATCCCAGGAAGGATAGGCCGGTTACTATTAGATATGATTTGGTGCAGGCAGGTAAGGTGAGTATTAAGATTTATAATATAGCCGGGGAATTGGTTTATGTGTTGGTGGATGGGGAGGAAGCGGAAGGAGCAGGGGCCATAGATTGGGATGGTCGTAATAAGGACGGTAAATTTGTAGCCAGTGGTTTATATTTGGTGCATATAATAGCTCCGGGATTTAAAGATACGAAGAAGATAGTGGTGGTGAAATAAAGACGGTTAAAAGAAAAAGACAGTTGAATTGGTTTTATTGGTTTAAATTGGTTAAAGACAAAAGGCACAGCAAAAGACAGTTAAAAAACAGTTTCAATTGGTTTAGATTGGTTGAATTGGGTAAAAAATAAAAGATAAAAGACAATTTTTTTTCCCTCACCCTAACCCTCTCCCGCAAGGGGAGAAGGAATGAAGCAGATATTTTTAACATTCGTAAATCAGAAATAGAGGAAAATAAATGAAGCGGTTATTTGTTGGATTTTTAATATTTATTATCGGTTGTTTATCAATTGATGTTGGTTTTGCCCAGAGGTCTTCTACTTCGGGAGCGATATTTTTAAAGCAGGCAATGGGGACGCGGGCGGCGGGAATGGGAGAGGCTTTTTGTGCTGTGGCCGACGACTTAAGTGCGGTTTATTATAATCCGGCAGGGTTGGTACAATTAAATGTAAGAGAACCGATGATGGAATCTGTTAGTAGTGATTTAAGTCAACGACTGTTAAAATTAAAAAACAGACAGCTTACGGCCATGTATTTAAAAGGTTTGGTAGATACCGGGTATAGTTTTTTGGGTTATGAACAATCCCTGAATATCGGTGGAATTTTTGGGCAGAGAATAGTGGGGATAGCAGGAAGTTTGGTGACTTTTCAGGGAGGGGATATTCAAATAAATACTACTAATTCGGATGGTTTTTTTCAGGATTCCCGGACTGTTTGTGCAGAGCAGGATTATTTATTTACCTTTACTTACAGTGAATATGTTTCTATGATTAAACTTTTATTGACCGAAGAAAGTTTGGGGAGAAACTTTATAGGGATGAATTTAAAAATTATTCATTCAGAATTAGCCCGGGAATATCAAGCAACTGCTTTTGTCCTGGATGTTGGGTGGTTGTACAAAGCAATGTTAGAAAATGTTTCCTTAGGAATAAACTTACAAAATCTTGGAAAAGGAATAAAGTATGAGGATGAAAGTGATCCTTTACCTTTCAATGTCAGGGCGGGGATGGCCTGGAGATTTGGGCCGACAGAAAATGGTGTAGCGGCTTGTGATTTAATTGTTCCCTTAGATGATTTAGGGGATAAAATGAAAGTAAACCTTGGGACGGAATATTGGTTTAAAGAGGTGATTGCCGCGAGAGTGGGTTATAAAATGGGGTATGATTTGGATTCCTTTGCTTGTGGGGCCGGATTTAAAATAAAAGGATGGCAGTTGGATTATGCTTTTTGCCTGAGGGATGAAATTAATCCTCTTTATCAATTTTCTTTAACTTTTAATTTTTAGTATAAATGCGTATACAGAATTACTGAAAAGCATTGATTTTTCTTTAGATAATATTTTCTTGACAATGAAATACCTTTTTATTACAATGAAAAAGAGAATAAATAGAGGATAAAACAATTGATAGTTAATAGACAGATAAGTCAAAGAATAAAAAGGCACAAAGTAAAAAGGTGGTGCATTGGTTATATTGGTTTAAATTAGT
>JAGLYT010000122.1 GCA_023132075.1 bacterium | reverse complement strand
GGAATTTAGTGATACTATGAAGATGCAATATATAGATATAAATGATTCCTTGGTCAGCTTTGAATTTAAGATTAAAGAAGTTTATAAAGGCAAGCAATACAATGATACCTGTATATCCGAAATAAAAATAATTTGCAGTGATAATGATGATGAATAGCAAGGGAAACATTCTTTTTTTTTCTCAGCAAAAAAATATTTGCTTTTAAATAAAATTTAACTAAATAAATTAAAAAAATAAATGAAAAATAAAAAATGTATTAATTGTGAGGAATATAAACGGTGTAAAGATACTCATACTTCCTGGATGTTTTTCATAATAGGGATAATTGCCACAATAGCCATTCGGGTTGTTACGGTTTTAATTCATATTGATCCTCTTTATGGAAAAATTTCCTGGTATGTTGGTGTCGGGGGATTCTTTATTTTTTTCGTTTATAAATTCAAGGTGACACAAACGAGGGCTAAACTGATTAACCAACAGAATATAGTCAATAAAATTAGACAAAAAGAACAGCTGACAGAAGAAGACTATATTTTGGTAGGAAATATTTTATGCAGTATAAGTTCAAATAAAGATAAGATAAATTATTTCTTTATATTTGTTTTATCAGCACTGGCTTTGATATTAGCTTTGTATTTCGATTTTGTAAAATAAGAGGCAATTCCAATGCGGGTTTGGTATATATATGGAATGGTCTTAAGATGATAATAAGATAATTGATGAAAGGAAAAAAATAATATACAAAGTAGAAAGTCGAAACAAGAAAGGAGAGATATTAAGGGATAATAATCTATATTTAAGGACAAAGAAAACAGGTTAAAAAGAAAAAAAGCTTTTTTATCTATTATATGAGGAGGTAATAAAATGAAGACTTTAGTACTTTTTTATTCCATGACAGGCAAGACCGGAAAAATAGCAAATGAAATTGCCGTAAAATTAAATTCGGACATTGAAGAAATCTTTGATAAAAAAAACCGGAACGGAATTTTTGGTCACTTAGCAGCAGGCAAAGATGCCGTTCTAAAGAAATTCACTGAAATTGAAGAGGTCAAAAAAGACCTTTCCCAATACGATTTAGTAATTATCGGAACGCCGGTATGGGCGCATGGAATGACCCCGGCAATTCGGACATATTTAAGCAAAAATAAATTCAATAAACTTGCTTTTTTTTGTACACAAGGCCATACTGGAGAAAAAAGAACCTTTAGAGAAATGGAAGAAATGACAAAACAACCCGTTGCCGTTTTATCTTTAATGAAAAAAGAAATAAAAAACAACCAGTATCAGGAAAAAGTTAGGGAATTTTGTGATAAACTGAAACAACAAGAGTAAAACATTTATCTAAAAAACCCGGATTTTTACTTTGTGTTTTAAACAAAAAAAAGGGGACAGAAAAATGAAAAAAATAATCTTACTGATAAAGGAATTTTGGGAAGAAATTATAATAATTTCGCTTTTGGTTGTTTTATCTAAATATTTAATTAAAAGTCTGCCGTTTTTAAAGGGATGGGTGGGTTTGTTTATGCTTTCGTTTTCAATAGGAATTATAGGCGGATATCTCATTGCCAGGAAAAACGAAACAAATAAAACGGCTTTATTAATTCCCGGAATAATCATTATTTTGTTTGCTATAACTTCATCTTTGTACACTATTATATCTTTTATTTTTGCCGGTGATGAATTTGTTTTGGAAATGTTTTCCAAAGACCCAAAATGGCTTAATTATAGCGTAAATAAACTGCGTTATATGTCAATAGGAGGTGCTCTTGTTTCTTTAGGAATGGCTTGTCCTATACTTTTTATTTTTGCTTTATTCGGGGCTAAAACCGGTAAAAAAATTAAAGAAAAGTTTACGAAGGGATAAATCCATTAAATTACACAGGATTACAGAATGTGTCATAACGCCATTTTTTGAGGCAATTGTAACACAGTCTGCGAGTGGAGAATGACCCGCCTTATGGACTGGCGGACAGGCAGAATATTGTGTTTTACAGAAGGACAATGCAAGATTAAGGGAGGAGAAAAATTATGAAGGGAAAGAACCTTTTTAGTTTGTTATGGTTTGTTATTTCTTTATTTTTTTGTTTGTTTTTATTGGTAAAAATGGTTCCTGGATATGTTTTGATTTTTAAATCTTTTGGTGGACAAATACCTGTTATTACTCAAATAATCGTGAGTATAAGCGAATTTGTAAAAAGATTTTTTATGTTGCTGGCACCTGTTATTTTTTTAGGTTTGCTTTTCTATAGTATTTATGTTTTCTCAGAAAGGGAAAAAACCCATTTATACATCATCAATATCGTTTTGACTGTTTTTTTCCTGCTGGCTAGTTTTATTATTTATCAGGGAATGGAGTTGTCATTGAAAAAACTTAGTCGAATAAAAGGAGAATCCTTAAATCTTCCCCAAACACAAAAAAGGATAGAAGCACAATAAAAAAAAGCAGTTATAGGATTTATTTTCAAATGAAAAAAATAAATATATACTTATTATCGGATATTCATTCTCCCGATTATTTTAGAATGATGGAAATAAATGCGGATGAATTTGATGTGCTATTAACCCTGGGAGATATTGATCCGGGAACAATTGATTATATTCTTTTTAAAGCAAGATGGGTAAAGGTATTCGGTGTTTATGGAAATCACGACCCCAAAGAAATTCCCGGTGTAAGGGCATTAGATAAAAAAATAGTAGAAGTAAATGGATTTAAGATTTCCGGGATTTCAGGAGTGAATAAATATTATGACTGTTTTCATTCCTATTCTGAAAGGGAAGTCAAAAAAAAATTAAAAAGGATTGGATATGTGGACATTTTGATTTCACATTCACCTCCTTATTCTATTTCAAAAGATGAAGATTTAATTCATCAGGGATTTAAAGCTATTGATGATTACATTTCAAAATTTTCTCCTAAATATGTAATTTACGGTCATTTAGGGAAGAAACAAAAACATTTGATTGGAACAACCAGAGTAATTGGGATAAAAGGAAAAGACTTTTTAAAAATAAAAGAAAAATAAAAATTACTCTTATTTTTTCACCTATTGACAAAGACCGGATGATTTAGTAGAATCCAAGCAGGAAAATGCAGTTAAATTTATTAAATTAAAGGGAGGTAGTAAAATGTCTGATGTTTATGAGATGAAACCGGAGTTTGATTTAAAAAAGGCTAAACAGTACGGTGTCTTTATAGTCTTTGCAGTCGCAATTTTAATTTTAATTACCATTGGAAATCCATTTGCCGTTATTGATGCCGGAGAAAGAGGTGTTGTATTTTCCCGTATTACCGGAGTGAAAGAGGTGGTAATGGAAGAAGGATTAAATTTTAAAATGCCTTTTGTTGAAACCGTAATAAAGTATGATGTCCGAACACAAAAATTTGAACGCAAATTCGAGGCTGCCTCTAAAGATTTGCAGTCAGTAGTAGTGCGAACAGTAGTTAATTATCATCTGCAAACCGATAAGGTAAGCAAATTACATCAGGAAATAGGTTCTGATTATGAAAGAAAGGTGATGGTTCCAGCCATTGAAGAGTCGGTAAAAATAGGTGCCGCACAGTTTCCTGTAGAAAAAATTATTGTGGAAAGAGAAAAATTAAAAGGGATAATAACTGAGTTATTAAGGACTAAAATGGTTGGCTATAATATTGTAGTGGAAAATGTAAATTTAGTTAATATAGATCTAAGCCTTGAGTTTAATAAAATTGTGGAACAAAAACAGATTGAAGAACAAAAAATAAAAACGGCTGAATACAAAAAGAAACAGGCTCAGCAAGAAAAAGAGAGATTAATTCTTCAAGCTGAGGCACAGGCAACCAAGCAAAGACTTTTGCGGCAAACAGTAAATAAAGATATTATCGCTCTGGAATGGATAAAAAAATGGGATGGAACATTGCCGCAAACAATGTTGGGAGAAGGGTCTGTTCCCATGATTGATATAAGAGGGAAGAAATAAAAGATAAAGATCCGCCTTACTGACTGGCGGACTTTCGCTCCGCTCCAGCAGTCCATAGTCGATAGATAAAGGACAAAAGAAAAAGGCAGAGAGTTAAAAGACAAAAGACAGTTAAAAGATGGTTGAATTTGCCTGCTTGCTTATCCGTCAGTCTATAAGGTGAAAACAGGGTTGTTTAGTGAAGACAAAATCGGTTGACAATATTATGAATGAAAAAGTCTTGGAGAAAACACATAAAAAAATATACCGAAAGTTGTTTTGTAAAATTTGTCTTTTAGGGGAAATAGCTTTTCTAAGTATTTCTCCTTTTGCCTTTACAGAACCTCTTGCTCAGAAAAAAGGGTTTATTAACCGTAAAGAAGCAATGTTTTATGAAAAACTGGATGAAGAAACTGTTCAATGTCATCTTTGTCCCAAAAATTGCACTTTGCGTAACGGTATGAGAGGTTTTTGTAAAGTGAGAGAAGCAGAGGGAGGAAAGCTTTATTCACTTGTTTATGGCAATCCTACCGCTGTTCATATTGATCCTATTGAAAAAAAACCGCTTTTTCATTTTTTGCCGGGAACCATGGCTTTTTCTATTGCTACTGCCGGTTGTAATTATCGGTGTAAATGTTGTCAAAATTGGGGAATTTCACAGTTTTCTCCGGAAGAAACGGTCAATTATTATTTGCCCCCTGAAAAAGTCGTAGAATTGGCCCTAAAACATAAATGTTCCACTATTGCTTATACTTATACGGAGCCGTCTGTATTTTACGAATATATGCTGGATACAGCAAAAATTGCGCATGAATACGGGCTAAAAAATATATATCATTCTAATGGTTCTCTCAATCCCAAACCGCTAAAAAAATTAATTAAATATTTAGATGGGGCAAACATTGATTTAAAGGGTTTTACTCAGGAGTTTTATTCTGATATGGCAAAAGGACATCTAAATACCGTGTTGGAAACCCTGAAAATTCTAAAGGCTAATAACGTGCATCTGGAAATCACTAATTTGTTAATTCCTTCTTATAATGACGACCCGGAAATTGTAAAAGAAATGTGTGAGTGGATACGAGATAATTTAGGAAAAGATGTTCCCATACATTTTTCCCGGTTTTATCCTACTTATAAATTGAAAAATGTTCCTCCTACCCCGGTAAGTAAATTAGAAAAAGCACATAAAATTGCTAGTGAGGTTGGATTGGAGTATGTTTTTATTGGTAATGTTCCGGCGCATAAATCTGAAAGTACTTATTGTCCTAAATGTGGAA
>JAGLYT010000121.1 GCA_023132075.1 bacterium | reverse complement strand
AAGGCGTCGTTGCGAGGAGCAAAGCGACAGTCTCGCCAGTCAGTAAGGCAGATGCCTCTGTGCCTTGATGCCTTTGTGCCTGTTTGCATTTATGACTATTTGTGTAAAGAAGTAGTTTCTTATAAATTAAAGGAGACAAATATGATTTTTAAAGGTAGAGCAAGAAGAATCAAAGAATTCGATAATATTAATACTGATTATATTATTTCCGGTAGATATAAATTTAAAATTCAGGATCCTGTCAAACTTGCAGAGCATGTAATGGAAGATATAGAACCTGATTTTTATAAAAGGATAGAAGCAGGGGATTGTATTGTAGCCGGGGTTAATTTTGGTTGTGGTTCATCCCGTGAGCAGGCACCTCAGGCAATAAAGTATGCAAAAATTTCTTTGGTAATTGCTAAATCGTTTGCCCGGATTTTTTATCGTAATGCTTTTAATATTGGATTGCCCTTGATTGAATGTAATACCGATGATTTAGAGGAAGGGGATAAACTGGAAATTGACCTGGCTAATGGGAAATTAGTTAATTTAACTAAACAAAAAACAATAGATATAAAAGCATTACCGGAAACAATGCAGGTTTTATTAAAGGACGGCGGGTTGGTAGAACATATAAAGAAACACAAAGGATTTAAATTATAATATTTTTTTTTACTCTTAAGATTTAACCGACACAAAGACAAAAGATAGTCCATAGTTCATCCGCCTTACTGACTGGTGGACTTCCGCTCCGCTCCAGCAGTCGATAGTCCATAGACAACGGAATAAAGACGACAGACAGATGAGTTGGAAAATTTGCTATATCGTTCGAAATATATTTTACCTTTATTTTTGGAGTGGGTACAATAATTTAATAATGCTTAAAAATTTTAAAATTTTAAAATTATAATTAAAAGGAGTGTTTCATGCATGTTATTACTTTAATTCCGGGTGATGGAATTGGTCCGGAAATCACAGAGATGACCAAGCGTTGTATTGAAGCGACAGGGGTAGATATTAAATGGGAGGAAGTCCATGCCGGAGTAGAGGTGATGGAAAAAGAAGGGACACCTTTACCTGATAAAGTGCTGGCAGCAATAAGGAAAAACAAGGTGGCAATAAAAGGCCCGATTACTACACCGGTAGGGAAAGGATTTCGTAGTGTTAATGTTAGTTTGAGAAAAAAATTAAATTTATATGCTTGTTTGCGTCCTTGCAAATCATATCCGGGGGTTAGTTCAAATTATGCTGATATTGATTTAGTGGTTGTTCGCGAAAACACTGAAGATCTTTATGCCGGGATAGAATTTAAAGAAGGAGAGAAAGAAACGCAGGAACTTATGGATTTTATAAAAAGTAAAACAAGTTCAGAAATGAAAAAAGATACAGCAATAAGCATAAAACCTATTTCCCGTTCTGCTTCTGAAAAAATCACAAGATTTGCTTTTGAATATGCAAGAAAAAATAATCGCAGGAAGGTTACTGCCGTGCATAAAGCAAACATAATGAAATATACGGATGGGCTTTTTTTGGAAGCAGCCCGTCAGGTAGCAAAAGATTATTCCGATATTGAATTTGAAGATCGTATTGTAGATAATATGTGTATGCAGTTAGTACAAAAGCCCCTGCTTTATGATGTAATAGTTCTTCCTAATCTTTACGGGGATATAGTTTCTGATTTATGTGCGGGATTGGTGGGAGGATTGGGGGTAACTCCGGGGGCTAATTTGGGTGATGAACTTGCTCTTTTCGAACCTACCCATGGCAGTGCTCCTAAATATAAAAATCAGAACAAGGTTAATCCGACCGCAATGATTTTGTCGGGTGTAATGATGTTAAAATACATAAATGAAAATGAAGCAGCTGATAGGATAGAAAAGGCGGTAGCCGGAGTTATTGCAGAAGGGAAATTTGTAACTTATGATTTAAAAAGAGGAAAAAATGATTCAAGTCCTGTGGGTATGGCGGAGATGACCGAGGCAATTATAAAGAGGATAAAAAACGATGAATGTTAATGAATTAAAGAAAAAAGCATTGGAAATACATAAAGAATATCAGGGCAAAATATCTGTAGAAAGTAAAATCAAGATAAATAGGGACAACTTACAATTACTTTATACCCCGGGGGTAGCCTGGCCTTCTCTGGAAATAAATAAAAACAAAGAGCTGGTTTATGATTATTGTTCTACGGGGAATATGATTGCCATCGTAACGGATGGTTCAGCTGTTTTAGGGTTAGGGAATATTGGTTCTTTCGCGGCTTTACCGGTGATGGAAGGTAAGGCTATTTTATTTAAAGCATTCGGTAATGTAGATGCCTTTCCTATTTGTTTGGCCACTCAGGATACAGAGGAAATCATAAAAATAGTTAAAAATATATCCCCTTCTTTTGGGGGAATAAATCTGGAAGATATTTCTTCTCCCCGTTGTTTCGAAATAGAAAGAAGACTGATAGAAGAATTGGATATTCCTGTTTTTCATGATGACCAGCACGGAACGGCAATTGTCGTTTTGGCAGGGTTGATTAATGCTTTGAAATTAAGTAACAGAAAAATAGATGAGGCAAAGGTAATAGTTAATGGTGCTGGTGCCGCGGGGATTGCAATTACTAAATTTTTAGTGGACTATGGAATCGGAGATGTCATTCTTTGTGATACTCAGGGGGCTATTTATCAAGGAAGAAATAAAGGAATGAATCCGGAAAAAGAGAAAATAGCTTTACAGACTAATAAGGAACAAATAAAAGGGCTGTTAGAAGATGTTATAAAAGATAGGAACGTTTTTCTTGGTGTTTCTGTAGCTAATATTTTAACTAAAGAAATGATACAAAAAATGGAAGATGACCCTATAATTTTTGCTATGGCTAATCCCACTCCGGAAATAATGCCGGAGGAAGCTAAAGAAGCAGGAGCAAGATTGTTAGCTACGGGGCGTTCTGATTATCCCAACCAAATTAATAATGTGCTGGCTTTTCCGGGGGTTATGAGAGGGGCGTTGGATGTTAGGGCGAGGCGTATTACTGAGGATATGAAATATGCTGCTGCTTTTGCTCTTGCGGATTTAATTCCGGAGAATGATTTATCGGAAGATAAATTTATTCCCTCGGTTGATAACTTGCAAGTAGGGAAAGTTGTTGCCGGCGCAGTAGCTAAAGCAGCTGTTGAAAATAAAGTAGCGGGGATTAAAGGAGTGGAAGCTAAGTTTTGAGACAAATAGATATAGATGCAATTACTAAGATAGTAAAGAATTTATGTATAGAGGCAAATTATTTTTTGTCTCCCCGGGTTCTTAAGTTGTTAAAAAATGCTTATAAAAATGAACGTGAAAATTTATCCAAACAAGTTCTTTCTCAGATAATAGAAAATTGTAAAATTGCTTCAAAACTTAAAATCCCTCTTTGTCAGGATACCGGTATGGTATTGGTTTTTATCGAGATTGGGGCAGAAATCAAAATTAAATACAGAAATAATGCTCTATTAAATAATTTAGAGGCAGGTATCCAGGAAGGGGTGAGGAGAGGGTATAAAGAAGGGTATTTGCGCAAATCGGTAGTAGACCCTTTAACCAGAGAAAACACACAGGATAATACACCCGCAATTATTTATACCAGGATTGTTCCCGGTGATAAAATAAAAATAACTCTTTCCATTAAAGGATTTGGTTGTGAAAATATGGGCAAGGTAAAGATGTTTACTCCGGCGGCAGGAAATTTGGAGATAAAAAAATTTATCGTAGAAACAGTAAAAAAAGCAGGAGCTAATCCCTGTCCTCCTATTATGGTTGGAGTAGGAATAGGGGGAACAATGGATAAGGCTGTTTTAATGGCTAAGGGAGCTTTGGTTTTAGGGACTAAAAGTTTAGTTAAAAACAAAAAAATTACGGAATTAGAACGGGAGTGTTTGAAGGAGATAAACAAACTGAATATTGGTCCGGCAGGTTTAGGCGGAAAGGTTACTGCTTTAGGGGTATATATTAAAACACATCCTACTCATATTGCCGGGCTGCCGGTAGCGGTAAATATTTCCTGTTGGGCAAATAGGTACAGGGAAATAGAAATTTGATGATAGGATGAATTATGGATACAAAAATATATCTCCCTTTTGATACAGAAAAATTTTGTAAGTTAAAGGTGGGGCAAAAAGTTTTAATCAATGGGATTATTTATACCGCCAGAGACCAGGCTCATAAACGAATTATTGATAGAATAAAAAAGGCAGGGCTAAAAGGTAAAACCAAAGATTTTTTTGATTTTAGAAATCAAGTAATTTATTATACGGGAGCAACACCGGCTAGACCAGGCAGGATTATTGGGTCAGCAGGTCCGACTACGAGCTATAGGATGGATGCTTTTACTCCTTTGTTGTTGAAATATGGGCTAAAAGGAATGATTGGGAAAGGGGAACGTTCTGTAGCCGTTAGGGAAGAAATAAAAAAACATAGAGCAATTTATTTTATTGCTTACGGAGGTTGTGGAGCTTTGTACTCAAAGTGTATAATTAAAAAAGAATCGGTTGCGTATTTTGATCTGGGATGTGAAGCTATTTACCGGTTGAACGTAGAGAATTTTCCTGTCATTGTGGGAATCGATACCAAAGGAAATGATTTGTATGAAATTAATAGAAAAGGAAAATAATAATGGAACAGACCTTAGTAATAATTAAGCCGGACGGATTAAGTAAAAAAATAACAGGAAAAATCATTAATATTCTGGAGAAAGAAAATTTTAAAATGGCGGCTTGCAGGATGTTTTTTTTAGACAAGAAAAAAACGGAACTATTTTATGAAGAACATCGGGGGAAGGAGTTTTATCCCCCATTGGTTTCTTTTATGTCTTCAAATCCTTCTTTGGTAATGATTTGGCAGGGGGATGAAATAATATCCCGATTACGAATAATAGTGGGTAATACTAATCCTGAGACGGCAGAAGAAGGCACAATAAGAAAGATGTATGCCGGTGATAACAGGCATAATGTTATTCACTGTTCTGATTCGCCTAAATCTGCTCAAAGAGAAATAGATTTCTTTTTTCCTGAGGAAGAAATTTATAATTGGGAAAGAAAAGAGTATAAAAAGTAAAAGACAGTTGAATTAGTTGCATTGGTTTTATTGGTTAAAGGACAAAAGAAAAGGTACAAAGTTAAAAGAAAAAGAGAGAATTTTTCCCCCCTTTGAAAAAGGGGGTTAGGGGGATTTTGAGAAGGACAGTCTGCCAGTTTTTAAGGCGGATAAGGCGAATCTATAATTTAGTATTTTATTCTTTATCTGTTATCTATGGACTATCGACTG
>JAGLYT010000120.1 GCA_023132075.1 bacterium | reverse complement strand
TTTCCGCTAAATTTACCGAATCCCCGATTACCGTATAATCCATTCTTCTGCGAGTCCCTATACTGCCGGCAATAACCTCTCCTGTGCTTATACCAATGCCGACATTTATTAACTCTTCATTGTTCCTTTCTCTTTCCAGATTAAAATTTTTAAGTCTCCGCTGAATCTCCAATCCTGAAGAAACAGCTTTTAAAGAGGCGTTTTTTTGCTCTACCGGAGCACCCCAGAAAGCCATTATTTGATCTCCGACGTACTTATCTATTATGCCTTCATATTTGAATATTACATCCACCATTATAGCAAAATATTTATTTAATAATTGCACCACTTTTTGTGGAGGAATACTTGCTGCCAAAATAGTAAACCCCCTTATATCCGCAAACAAAATAGTAACCTCTCTTTTTTCTCCTTCTTCAGTCAACAGCTTTTTATCCCGTTGAGAAAGAATTTTATTTACTACCTGTTTAGCCACAAAAGTTCCAAACATGCGTTCAATAAATCCTTTTTCTTTCAATGACTTAAGCATATTATTAAAGTTATCAGCTAATATACCAATTTCATCATTTTTTTCGAATTTTATTTGTACATCTAAGTCTTCAAAATCATTATTATTAATCCTTTTATTTGTTTCTCGGACCTGATAAATAAGCTTATTAATCGGCTTAACTATCATTATTGAAACGGAAGTAGTGGTTATAACAATCCAGATAATTAATATTCCCCCCGTTACCCCAATTATTGTATTTCGAATATTATGCATTGTCCGCTCTATGTTTTCCAGAGAAAAACCAAAACAAGCATTTCCGATTTTTTCATTTCCAAACATAATGGGTATAGAAATTTCATACACATTTTCTTTGGTATACTTCCCCCCTTCTTTACTGCTGCTGCGAATCTCTTTCCCTTTAGCATCTAAAATTTTAGCATAGACAATATCTTCATCTTTCATCATCGCCCGGGTAAAAGACGAAAGCATAAAAGTATCCGGTTCCGGAAGAAGAAATTCCCGCAAGTTCGCTACACCACTTTTCGCCGAAGATTCAAAACGCCCGATAGAAACTTCCCTCATTTTTTTATTTACTACATTCAAAACAGTTATATAAAGACAAACACCTGTGGCTAAAATGGGTACACTCACTAATACAATTGATTTTATCTTTAAACTCACACTCTTTTTAGGCATAGATTATTACCATGTCACAATTTAAAATCAAATTCTTCCAGAATAACAAGAAAACACTTTGTCTTTGACAGCCAAAAAACATATTAGTTAATACTTGGAATTTTATAATATTCATCGGAAAAAGTCAATATATCATTTTCGAAACCAATTAGAGTTTTTTTCTTGCAATTATTATTGTTTTGTGATATTTTAATATAGTAAGTGTTTTTTTGTTTTCGGACAAAAATGAAGACAAAAAAAGTTTACGCTTTAAACACACACTGTTTGATTTATGTAGCTTTTTCTTTTTTTAAAAAACGGACTTTCTGCTCACTCAAATCACCAAAAAGTTGATTTGACAAATAGCTGCACCATTATCATTGGTCATGGAAAAACAACGGTTTTAATCAGTGCAATTGCAAAACCAATTCGGAGACTAATTAATGAAGCCTAAAAAATCATAAAAGATAATTTAAACCGTTAGATGCCAACACTTCCTCCTGATGGAAACGGAAAATTGTCTTTTACTTTTAGTCGAATAGTAAGGAAATTACGGAGATAAAAAAAAAGATGGAAAATCATAATAAAGCCGTGGTAAAAAAAGTAAAAAAAGGGACAAGAAAACGGAAAAAAACTCAGACCCAATTAGTTCAATCAGCAAAGATAGCAGCTGTCGGACAATTAGGAGCAAGCGTGGCACATGAACTAAATAATCCCCTGGGCGGCATTTTAGGTTATACTCAGTATCTTTTGGATAAAATAAAAAAACCTGATTTTTCCTCTACAGATTTTAAAAATTGCAAAAAAAAATTAAAGTATATAGAAATAGAGGCTCAACGCTGCAAAAAAATCGTAGAAAACCTGCTTCTTTTTTCCCAAAAGCCTGTTTTCCACAAAAAACCCCTTGATATAAAAAGCGTATTAGAAAACACATTTCTTACAATGGAACAACATCTTTTTCGTTATAACATCAAAGCGATTTATCGCTTTGATCCAAACCTAAAAAAAGTAGTGGGTGATGCCGACCAAATGCAACAAGTTTTTACTAATATAATTATAAATGCCCTGCATGCCATGTCCGAAAAAAAAGGAACCCTTACCGTTACCGCCAAAAATAAAAATGAAAACCATGTCGTAATTTCTTTTTCTGATACGGGTTGTGGAATTCCTCCGAATAATATAGGTAAAATCTTTGAACCGTTCTTTACTACTAAACAAAACGACCAAGGAACAGGCCTGGGCTTGTCTATCAGCCACGAAATTATCAAAAAACATCAAGGTGATATAAAAATAAAGAGTCAAATAGGGAAAGGGACTACTTTCACCATTTTCTTAGTTGCATTCAATAAATCATAGACATATAGAGCGGAAAAAAAGGAGAAACTTAATGTCAAAAGGGAAAATAATGGTAATTGACGACGAAAAAGTCATGTGTCATCTCCTTACTGATTTATTAAAAGATCGAGGTTATGATGTTGAATATGCTTTATCCGGCAAAGAAGGACTCGCAATGGCACGACAAAAATCTTTTGATGTAGTCATAACTGATATAAAAATGCCTAAACTAACCGGCCTTCAAGTTATAACCAAATTAAAAAATATTGACCCCAATACAAGGGTTATTATAATTACAGCTTTCGGAAATATGGAAACTGCCCAACAGTCATTACGATTAGGAGCTTATGATTATATTACCAAGCCTTTTGATATAGGAAAAATTTCCTTCATAATAAAAAGAGCCGTTGCTTCGAAAGAATTAAGTCTTACTAATCAAAAACTAATGCGGCAACTAAAACAGAATAATATACTTTTAGAAAAAAAAGTAAAAGAAAGAACCAAACAATTAACCCTTCTCTACAAAACAGGATTAGAAATTTCCTCTTCTTTAAGATTAGAAAAGGTCCTTCAAAATATAGTAAAAAAAGTTAGTATTCTATTAGATTTGGAAATTTGTTCTATTCTTTTATGGGACAGCGAAAAGGAAGAATTATCTATTAAATGTGCTCAGGGATTAAGTAAAGATGTTATTTGTAATACAATAATTAGAAAAGGGGAAGGAATCTCAGGATGGGTATTAGAAAAAAAGACCCCTTTATTTATTAAAAATGTAGAATCAGACGAACGCTTTAAAAAAAGGTCTCATGAAAAATACTATACCAGGTCACTAATAAGCGTACCTCTATCAAAAGAAAAAAACGTTATTGGAGTAATTAATATCAATAATAAAAAAACAAAAAAACCTTTCACCAATGATGATTTAGCCCTGCTTAAAGAAATAGCGATAGAAGCAACTATCGCTATTGAAAATGCTACACTTTACAAAAAACTACAAGATACGCATCTACGTACTATTACTGCTTTAACAGCGGCTATCGACGCAAAAGATCATTATACCTGCCATCACTCCGAACAAGTAACTAAATATGCCACAGCCATTGCTAATAAAATGAAATTATCCCTTCACGAAATAGAAACAATAAAGCGAGCCAGCCAATTACACGATATAGGTAAAATAGGAATTCCCGACTATATTCTGACTAAACCGGGTAAATTAACCAGTAACGAATGGCGGGAGGTAAAACTTCATCCTACCCGGGCAAAAGATATACTGGAACCATTAAATTATTTAAAAAAAGTAATCAAACTAATTAAACAACATCATGAACGTTATGATGGAAAAGGATATCCAGGCGGGACAAGAGCAGAAAACATTGAACTTGGGGCCCGTATAATGGCTATTGCTGATTCCTTTGATGCAATGACATCGGAAAGGCCTTACCGAAAAAAATTTTCTCTGGAAAAAGCAATTGAAGAACTCGAAAAAAATAAAGGGACTCAATTTGACCCAAAAATAGTAGATGTTTTTGTTAACCTTTTAAATGAAAAGCCTGATTTGGTTACTGTATAATCAAGCACCTAAGATTTATCCGGAAGTGGTATTCGAATGTTTTTCAATTGATTGAAAATTATTGTTTTAAGGAAAGAAAGCTCGAAACCTTATTAATAATAAAAAAAGCTGCTTTTTTTTTGTCCATAAAAGGATGTTCTTCTATATTATTTTTCCTGTCAATAATAGTTATTTTATTAGTTTCTTTTCCGAAAGATTCTTTTACTTTATTTGCTACGATAAAATCCAGATTTTTTTTAATTAATTTACTTTTGGCATTTTTTTGCAAATGATCTGTTTCAGCAGCAAACCCAACCAAGATCTTATTTCCCTTTTTAGTTCCTAATCCGGCAAGAATATCCGCGGTTTTTACTAATGAAAGCATAATTCCTTCGCTTTTTTTAATCTTCTTTTTCGCTTTTTTGTCAACACACCAATCGGAAACAGCTGCTGCTCCGATAACAACATCTACTCCGGAAAAATGTTTTTTAACTTCTTTTTCCATTTCAAATGCACTTTTTATAGAAACAACTTTAACCTCTTCGGGAAAAGGTAAGTGTGTTGGTCCGCTTATTAAAATCACCTCCGCTCCTCTTTCCCTTGCCTCCCGGGCTAAAGCATATCCCATTTTCCCTGTAGAAGGGTTGGAAATAAATCTCACCGGATCCAAATACTCATGGGTGGGGCCGGCTGTAATCAAAATTTTTTTTCCCTCTAAATCCTTCTTTTTTCTATTTCCCTCTTTTAATATTTCCACGACTTTATCTACAATTTTATCTGTTTCCAGCAGTCTTCCTTCTCCTTTTGTCCCACAAGCTAAAAAACCACTTTCCGGACCGGCAAAAATAAATCTTTTTTCTTTTAATTTTTTTATGTTCTCCTGAACAATTTCATTTCTATACATATTCTTGTTCATAGAAGGGCATATTAAAATAGGAACCCTGGCCGCTAAAACCAAACTGCTCAGCAAATCATCAGCTAATCCTCCCGCTAACTTTCCGATAATATTTGCAGTAGCAGGTGCAATCAATATTAAATCGGCGGTCTGTGCTAAAGACACATGGTTAATTTCCAATTTTGAAGGTTCCCCAAAAAGATCTCCCATTACCGGGTTCATTGATATAGTCTGAAGTGTTAAAGGAGTAACAAACTGTTTTGCAGAGGAAGTCATCACACAAATCACTTTTGCCTGTAATTTTACCAGTTTCCTGACCAAATCACAAATTTTATAAGCGGCAA
>JAGLYT010000012.1 GCA_023132075.1 bacterium | reverse complement strand
GGAGGGTTTAGTATTTCGAATTTAGAATTTAATATTTATTCTTTTGTCTTTGTCTTTGACCAATTCAACAAATTTAAACCAATCAAACTGTCTTTGCTAACCGTCTTTACTCTATATCCAGGGACTAATTCTGTAATCTTCTATATGCATTTTGAAATCAGATTTGATTTTTATTTTTCTTCCCGTTTTTTCTTCTAATTTTTTTATTTTTTCTCCGGAAAAATAATCTGCTACCGGAGAAGAAAGACTTACCATAACCCCGATTATTCCCGGGGTCTTAGCCATTTTAATAATTTCCTTCTTAATTTCCATGCTTATAGTTTTTATCGAAATCACCATGCCTGTACCCCCACAGCAGGAACAAGTATCGCACAACACATTCATAATACTTTCTCTTTTTCTTTCTCTGGTCATCGCAATCAAGCCCAAAGAACTTACAGGAACTATCTTAATTTTTGCTTTATCCTCCTTCATGTTTTTTCCTAAAGCAGAAATTATTTTCTCATTATTTTTTCGGTAACGCATACTAACAAAATCAATAATGATAATTCCACCGATATTTCTTAATCTTACCTGTCGGGCAACCGCCGCCGCTGCTTCTAAATTAACTGCTAACGCTGTTTCTTCCGGGTTTTTTTTGCCGACAAAACGACCGGTATTAACATCAATAGCACATAACGCCTCTGTTTCCTGGATAATAATATAGCCCCCGGAGGGCAAATTCACCCTGGCCTTTATCAGTTTTTTTATTTCTTTTTCCAAATTATACTTTTCAAATAAAGGTGTTTTATTCTGATAAAGGCTTATTTTCTTTTTCAGATGAGGAAGAACCAAACCAACAAACTCCAGAACATCTTCATATTCTTTTCGTGAATCAATTAAAAATAAATCCACATTCAAAGACAACATATCCCTCACTATTTTAAAAATAAGACCTAAATCTTTGTGTATTAAAGCAGGTGCGGAAAAAATACCATATCGGGTTGTAATAGATTTCCATAAATTAGTTAAAAATCTGCTCTCCCGTTTCAAATCATTTATACTACTACCTTCTGCTTCGGTTCGAATAATACAACCATCATTAGCGGATAAAAGTTTTTCCATTATCCCTCTTAATCTTGTTCTTTCTTTTTTATCGGTAATAAGCTGAGAAACGCCTGTTTTCTTGCTATCAGGCATATAAACCAGGTATCTTCCCGGCAAAGAAATAATGTTAGTGACCTTAACCCCCTTAGTCCCAATAGCTTCTTTGGTTATCTGGACAAGAATCTCCTTTCCAAGTACTAATTTTTTGCGGTCAGTTTCCTTTATATTCGAAAAATCCAAATAAGCATTTCTCCCTAAACCAATATCAACAAAAACTGACTGGATCCCCGGAAGGATGTTCTTTATAATCCCTTTATAAATATTTCCTACTATTTTTTTTTCTTCTCGTCTCTCTATAAAAAACTCTACAGGCTTCTCTTTTTCTAAGACAGCAATCCTTATCTCTTCTTCGTTGAAATTAACTATTATTTCCCTATCCATTACCCCTCCACTTCTGCAAAATAACCACCTTGTTTCAAAAAATATTTATTCCCGAATTATCCAATAACCGTATTCTTTTTATGTTTAAAGTCTTTGTCTCTTCATCACTCAAATTAAAAATCTCCCTGATAACTAATTCCGGCTTTACCTGTTGCCCTCCCCGACAGCATAAAATTAAATTTATCGCCTTTTCTTTATTTAAATTTATACTGGAAACCAACGGACATATATTTATTTTTTTAGGGCCTTTCTTTGTCTGTTTGGTTATCAATATTTTCTTCTTTAATAAAAACTCTCTTATCTTTTCCGCCGCCTTATCTTCACTCTCCGGCACTTTAATAATATATTCTGCCATTTCAACCAATGCTTCCAGCGAAGGGGTGGAAAGAGAAATTTCTTTTATTCCTGCTATCTTTATACCGACAGGCAATTGTCCCAATAATCTTTCCTTTATTTCTCTTAAACTCACCTTTTCCCTTAATTCTACATCCATAAATTCCGTATCACTCATATAACCCACCGGCAAGGCAGGGCTGAAAGATGTTTTTATTTGAGGATTAAATTTGTGTGAATATACAAAAGGCAACCCTGTCCGGCGCAACACTTTTCGTAAACTTTCTATAAATCCTAAATGCGAAATATACTTTAATTCTTTTCCTTTTTTTAACTTAATTCTTACTTTTTGTGCTTTTTTCTCGACGAAATTTTTATTTTCTCCGGCTTTTTCTTTTTTCTTTGTTTTTAATGTTCTACCGGTTTTTTTATTTTTCGTCTTTAAATTAAAAATCACATTTTTATTTATTTTTCTGTTCACCCCACAACTATTACATTTTCCCCCATAACAATCATTGGTTGTTTTTCCCTCTTTGGCTTTTTTATACTCTTTCCATAAAAATTCCTTTTCCACTCCGAAATCCAAATGGTCCCAGCAAAATACTTCTTTAGAACCTCTTACCCTTTGATTATAACTTGCAGGATCTATCCCTTCTTTTTCAAACGCTTCCTGCCAAAGAACAAATTGGAAATGTTCCGTCCATAAATCTAACCTGCACCCTTTGAAATAAGCCTCTTTTATAACCCTACCCAACTTCCTATCCCCTCTCGCAAACACACCTTCCAAAAAACTACTTTCTACCTGCTGAGTTCTTACCTGTCCTGGTAACACTTTTTTTAAATATGCCTTTTTTCTTATTAATTCTTCCATCCCTTCCTGAGCTACCCATTGAAAAGGGGTGTGCGGTTTAGGAACAAAAAAAGAAACCGTAAAGTTTAAATTCAAGGAAGAATGTTTCTTTTTTATTTTTTTTATTAACAAATTTATTGCCTCTATGTCTTCATCTCTTTCAAAAGGTAATCCAATCATAAAATACAATTTAATCGTTCTCCAGCCATTTTGCACAGCAGAATGAATGGAAGAAAATATTTCCTCTTCCGTAATTCCTTTATTAATAACATCACGCAATCTTTGACTCCCGGCTTCGGGAGCAAAAGTCAATCCTGTTTTTTTATTACTTGTTAAATGCCCGGCTAAAATGGGAAAAAAACAATCACTCCTTAACGAAGGAAGCGATATGGATATTTTTTCATCTTTATATTTATTTTGCATCGAATCCACTAAGTCCAAAATTTGTGAATAATCACTGGTAGATAGTGATAAAAGTGAAATATCTTTAAATCCCGTGTTTTTTAAACATTCCTCGGTAATTTGCATTAATTTTTTTTTGCTTCTCTCTCTTCTCGGGCGCAAAATCATTCCTGCCTGACAAAACCTACATCCCCGGGTGCAGCCACGCTGAATTTCCAGGGTTAATCGATTATGTACAATATCCATCAGAGGAACTAAAGGCCTCACAGGAAAAGGAGCCTTTTCTAAATTCACAACCCTTTTACTTATTTTTTTCGGAACATTTTCTCTATCAGAAACAATTTCTTTAAAGATACCATTTTTTTTATAATTTGTTTTATAAAAAGAAGGGATATATAATCCCGGAATCCTACTTAAATGCATTAATATTTCTTTTTTTCTGTCTCCCCGTTTATATCCTGTTTTAGAAATTTCATTAATAATTTCTTCTATTACTTCTTCTCCCTCACCCAAAACAAAAGCATCTATAAAATCAGCCATAGGTTCCGGATTACAAACAGCAAAACCACCGGCAATCACCAAAGGAAATCCTTTCTCCCGTTCCTCCGAATACAAAGGTATTTGCCCTAAAGTAAGAATATTTAAGATATTGGTATAACTTAATTCGCAAGAAATAGAAAGCCCTAAAATGTCAAATTCTTTTAACGGTTTTTTTGTCTCAATGGAAAAAAGAGGAATATCTTTTTGCAATAAAAATCTTTCTAAATCTACATCCGGAGCATAAACCCGTTCACAAAAAACATCGTCGCGGGAATTAATAATATTATACAAAATTTGCATCCCAAGATTAGACATGCCGATTTCATAAATATCCGGAAAACATAGGCAAAATTTTAAAAAATCCTTTCCTTTCTTATGTATACTATTCCATTCGCAATTCGTATACCGGAAAGGTTTTTTCACTAAAGGTAAAATTCTATCCAGATTAATTTTGCTCATTTTCATTTATAACATCATTATAGTATATTTTTTGCTATTCGCAATCTTTAATTATTTTGTAGTTGCCTGATGAACTTGTACTAAGCTTGTCTAATGTATCAGGCATCATTATTATCCGTTCCGCCCAATCATTCAAATTAACGATAGACAAATTAATTGAGTACCTCCATTAGGAATCTATTCTTCTTTATTTTTTGTCTTTAGTTCCTATCTATGGACTATGGACTGTATTATTTTTGTCTTTGTCTTTGTCTTGAATTTTGTATTTTGAATTTGCCTGTCCTCCAGTCTGTAAGGAGGGTTTAGTATTTTCAAATTTAGAATTTAGTATTTATTCTTTTGTCTTTATCTATGGACTATGGACTGTCGACTATGGACTTTTTTTATCTTTTATTTAATAAGTATACCGCCTTAAATGAATATTTAACAGTAATCCTATAGCTATCATGCCGGAAACTAGAGCAGAACCACCATAACTAAATAAAGGTAACGGTAACCCGGTTATAGGCATAATTCCCATTACCATTCCTACATTTGTTATTGTATAAAATAAAAACACACAAGAAATTCCCACTGCCAGAAAACTACCAAACATATCCCTTGCTTCCATAGAAATTTTTAAACCACGCCAGATAATAATAAAAAATAAAAAAATTACCAAAACCGCTCCAAAAAAACCCCACTCCTCTGCCATAACCGAAAGAATAAAATCAGTATGTTGTTCCGGCAAAAACCCTAATTGTGTTTGCGTTCCATTCAAAAAACCCTTCCCAAAAAACCCTCCCGAACCAATAGCAATTTTAGACTGAATAATATGATAACCAGCCCCTAACGGATCTATTTGAGGATCTAAAAAAGCCAAAAGGCGTTTCTTCTGATATCCTCTCAGAAAAAAATTCTGCACAAAACAAGAGGAAATACATCCTCCAACAACCAGCAGAGAAGTAATTATAAAATTATTAAAATTCACTGAAAACTTAAAATTAATTAAAAGATAAAAAATTACTGCTAAAACAAGAACTATCACTAAAATAAAGACTATCCCCTGGAACCAATGAGTTACAGCCATAGTTATAAATTTTAAAATTACCGAATTAATCAGAATATCCTGATGAAAAGAAAGATAAGTAATCAAAAAAGGAATTCCCAGCGTAATTGCTACATAAAGAAAAAAAGATAACAAGTAAATACTTTTTGCTCCTCCGACAAACATCATTACTAAACATACAGGTAGTAACATCATCGCTGAACCAAAATCCGGCTGCTTCAAGATTAAAATCATCGGAATTAGCGTAAGTAAAAGAGGAACAATTAAAGTTTTTAAACTCTCTATCTGCCGATTATTTTTAGACAAATATATCGATAAGGCAAAAATAAAAGGAATTTTAGCAAATTCAGATGGTTGAATGGAAAAATTACTAAAAACAAACCAACTCTGTGCCCCTCTCACAGTTTTGCCTAAAAAAAGAACTAAAACTAAGGAAATTAAGGAAAAAAAATAAAAATAATACCCATATTGCCCAAATATCTGATAATTTACGACAATAGCAAGAAACATCAATACAAGTCCTAAACCTACAGCAATTAACTGTTTACTCCAAAGAGGAGAAGTTATTTTCCCATGATAAACAGCACTAAAGATAAATAATATCCCCAAAGCAATAATTAACATAGTAGAAAAAAAAAGTAAATAATCAAATTTTCTGGCACTATTCTTAAAACCCATTGTTTTCCATTCCCGCCTTTAAAACATCCTTATTTTCTTTCCCTTCATTTAAAAAAGGAATTGCTCCCTGTAAAATTTTACGCGCTACAGGAGCCGCCACTGATCCTCCGCTTCCGCCATGTTCAACTAAAACACAAACTACTAATTGAGGGTCTTCCACCGGTGTAAAACAAATAAACCATGCATGATTTTCCCCATGAGGATTTTCTGCAGTACCTGTCTTTCCCCCGATAGAAAGATTCTCTACATAAGCGCCCCGTCCCGTACCTTTTTCAACGGTTTCCTTCAAACTTTTCTTTATAAACTTTAAAGTACTATCAGATATTTTTATGTCTCTTATTTTATAAGGTTTTATTTCCTTTATCAAGTTATTTTTATCATCAAAAACTTTTTTCACTATATAAGGACGATACAACTTCCCTCCATTAACTACGGCACAAACTGCATTAGTCATTTGTAACGGTGTTACTAAAAGATATCCCTGCCCAATACTAAAGTTTAAGGTATCCCCATCAAACCACGAATCGCCGATTTTTTTCTTCTTCCATTCAGGAGAGGGAACAAGTCCTTTTTTTTCCGAAGGCAAATCAATTCCTGTTTTCTCCCCTAACCCAAATTTCCTGGCATAATCAGATATATTCCTTACTCCCATTTTTAATCCCATTTCATAAAAATATACATCACAGGAATTAGCCACTGCCTGAATAAGATTCTGTCTCCCGTGTCCTTTCCTTTTCCAACATCTGAAAACCCGCTCTTCTCTCCCGCAGGTCAGGAATCCTTTACAAAAAACAGTATCGTTAAGATTAACTTTTTTCTCTTCCAAAGCAGCAAGGGTTACTAAAATTTTAAATACCGAACCAGGTGCATACTGAGCTTGAATTGCACGATTTAACAAAGGATACTCAAGAGAACTAAAAAAATGATTCCATTCTTTGGTATTTAACGGAACAGTAAAAATATTAGAATCAAAATCAGGCTTACTAACTAAACTTAAAACCTCGCCATTTCGAGGATCCAAAATCACTACTACCCCCGAAGCATCCCCCAAAGCATTTTCAGCCAGTACCTGTAATCTATTATCAATAGTAAGCATTAATGTTTTCCCCTTTGCCGGTGTTATCTCTCTCACTACGCGCAATTCACGGCCAAGAGCATCAATTTCTATTTGCTTCCCTCCTTCTATCCCCCTTAATTCAGAATCGTAAACTTTTTCAATACCAATTTTACCCACAACATTCCCCTGCCGGCATTCATCCCTTCTTTTCAATAATTCATTACTATTTATTTCCCCTATATGCCCTAAAACATGAGAAGCAAAATTTTTGCGGGGATAAAATCTTACGGTTTCAGTTTGAATATTAATTCCCGGAATATTAGGCTTCTCTTCGGCAAATTGAAACATTTTTTTTCTTCCAATATTTCTCATCAGGCAAGAGTAAGTAAAAGGATATCTCTTTTGAAAAGAAATTTTCTGAATAAAATTCTCTTTATTTTTATCTTCACCTAAAATATTATTTATTTTATCTACAGATTTTTCTATATCGGAATCAGACAGGTTTAAAGGTGAAAAAAGAAGTGAAAAAGCACTGCGGTTATCTGCTAAAATATCCCCTTTCCTATCTAAAATCGCACCCCGGGGAGCTTGTTGAAAAAGAATTTGAATACAATTTTCTTTAGAAACTTCTTTAAAATATTGCTTGTTTATAATTTGTAATTGAAAAAGTCTTAGGCAGAGGACAAAAAAAACAAGCACCACAAAATAAAGAAAAAGAAGAATTCTATTTTTAAACTTTTGATATTCAATTCTATTACTTTTAATCTGCCACATACGTCTTCTCCCTCCACAATTTCGCCCACCAAACTAAAACGACGAAACATAAAGGGGCAAGTAACGCATTATACAAGGGCAAAAATAATAATGTTTTCTCTGAAATTATTACTTTCCTTCCCCCAAAAATCTTTGTCAACACCCAAAACCCGAAACAATAAAACAAAGTAGCAAAAAAAACAACCAACCCCTGAACAAAAATATTTCTTTCATCTACTTTCTTTTTTAGCAATCCTACAAAAAATCCAATAACGGTAAAAAGCAACGCATTAGCACCAAAAATGCCTATAGAAAAAGCATCTACCACTATCCCCGTAAAAAAACCCAGCATTTGCCCTTGATAGGAACCTCTAAAGAGAGAAAACCAAACAATTGAAATCAATATTATATTAGGAATTACACCAAAAAAAGAAAACCGCCACAGAAAAGAAAATTGAAAAGTTAACATTAAAATGAAAGTAAAAAACAGGAAGGAAAATCTTTTCATCGTTTAATTACTAAAACATCGGATATTCGATTAAGATTTATAACAGGAGAAACCAAAGCCCCCCTAAAATACCCGGGGGAACCCTCCACTCGTACGGTTTTCACTGTCCCAATTACTATTTGTCCGGGAAAAACGCCACCGTACCCTGACGTTACTACCTCATCCCCAACCTGAACATTTGCTTTAGAACTAAGATATTTCATTATTAAATCTTCTTTATTTTGTCCTTCTATTAATCCATCTTCTTTGTTTCTTTTTATGTAAGCCGCCATTGCAGAATTACTATCCGTAATCAACAAAACTTTCGAGGAAAAATAAGAGGTTTCTATAACCCTCCCTATTACCCCCTCACGACCCTGTTGATAAGTAATTACTATGTCATCGTTATTTATCCCGTCTTTTGTACCCTTATTAATAATTATCGCATTATACCAACTATTAGGTTCCCGCCCAATCATCCTGGCTACAACCTGCCTTTTATAAGACAGATTACTTTCATATTGAACTATCTCTTCCAATCGTTTATTCTCTAATTTTAACTTTTCAAAATACGTTTCCTTTTTAACAAAATGCTTAATGTCTTTTTTCAATCTAACATTTTCTTTATAAATTGAGCCCATAGCATAAATTCTTTCTGCTACACCATGGCTTTGTCTTAAAACATTATCTATATGTGCCGGTGCAGCGGAAAAAACATAAAAAATAATATTTCTAACGACTCCGACTTCCCGATCCATCCGCAAAGACATAAAAATAACGGAAACAAATATTAAAGAAAAAAAAGTAAACAGAGTTTTCTTTTTTTCTATAAACTCCGCCATTTAACGTTTTCTCTCCACTTTATCCATTATGTTTTTGTCTCTTTTAAGAGCATCTAATTCCTCAAGATATTTTCCTGCTCCCAGGGCAACGCAGGTCAACGGATCAGGAGCAATACTTACCGGAAGTTCCGTTTCTTTTTTGATAAGTTCAGGCAAGCCCTTAAGCAAAGCTCCCCCCCCTGCTAAAATAATTCCCCTATCTACTAAATCTGCGGATAATTCAGCAGGTGTTTCTTCTAAAGTATTTTTTATGCCCTCTACAATAATCTTTATAGGCTCACTCAAAGCCTTACCCACTTCTTCCGAGCTAATCTTAACCGTTTTAGGCAAACCCGAAACTAAATCCCTTCCTTTTACTTCTACTGAATCCATTTCCGCAAATTGAGGAGAAACCGAACCAATATTAATTTTCACATCTTCCGCCGTACGTTCCCCGATTAAAAGATTATATTTTTTCTTGAAATATTGAACAATGGATTCATCCATTTCATCTCCGGCCACCCTCACCGAATGAGTAACCACCATTCCACCCAAAGAAATCACTGCTACTTCCGTAGTTCCTCCACCTATGTCTACAATCATATTTCCCGCCGGTTCATATACCGGAATATCCGCACCAATTGCTGCTGCCATAGGTTCTTCAATTAAATGAACTTCCCTGGCTCCCGCCTGAGACGCTGATTCCCTTACAGCTCTCCGCTCTACCTCTGTAATTCCCGAAGGAACTCCTATTACTATTCTCGGATGAAGCAAAGCTCTTCGATTATGTACCTTCTTTATAAAATAGCGAATCATTCTTTCCGTAATTTCAAAATCAGCAATTACGCCGTTGCGCATAGGACGAACAGCTATAATGTTAGCCGGTGTTTTTCCAATCATCCTTTTTGCTTCCGATCCTACTGCCAGAGCATTTCTTGTTTCACGGTCAATTGCTACCACAGAAGGTTCACGCAAAATTATCCCTTCCCCCTTTACATAAACAAGGGTATTCGCCGTCCCCAAATCAATTCCCATATCATTGGAAAATATTCCAAACAAATAATTAAACATTCCTACCTCCACGATAAGATTTAAATTCTATTGTCAATATTTTAATTGTCGATAAAATAAAAGCGGAAAATGAAGGATAAAAAAAGAAAAGGGGAAAAACAAGAAATAAATTATTCCGTCAATTGAATCATACAAACTTGTGCCCCATCTCCGGCACGAAAACCAAGTTTCAAAATCCGGGTATACCCTCCACTTCTCTGAGCATATCGAACAGCTAAAACGTCTATAAGTTTCTTTACTATTTCTTTATTGGTTATATCTTTTTTAATTATTCTACGCGCAAGGGCATCACCTTTTTTAGCACGGGTAATAATCTTTTCAGCAAACCGTTTTAATTCCTTTGCTTTAGCTTCCGTAGTTTTTATCTCCTCATATTTAAATAAATCGTTTGCCAAATTGCGCAATAAAGATTTCCTTTGCGCACTATCTCTGCCCAATTGCCTTCCTACTTTCGCTCTGCCCATAAAACCATTTCCTCCAAGTCTAATTAATTAGTTTAATCACACAATGTTCAAATATTACTACATCCCCAAAGAAAGCCCTAATTCTTTAAGTTTCTCTTTTATTTCTTCCAGAGATTTTCTTCCAAAGTTTCTACGTTGTAACAAATCATCTTCTTTTCTCTTTATTATATCTCCCAAAGTTTTTATCTTTGCTTCTTTTAAACAATTAGCAGCCCGCACAGAGAGCTCAATAATTTCTACGGATTGCCCAAGCATTTCTTGAGAAGGACCATCTTCTTTCTCTTTTTCCTTTGTTTCTTCTTTTTTTTCTACAATTTTTTCTTCGTCAAAATTAATAAAAATAGTCAAAGAATCTTTCAAAATCTTAGCTGCATAAGCAAGGGCATCCTGAGGTAAAACACTGCCATCCGTCCATATCTCCATAATTAATCTATTATAATCGGTTACCTGTTCTATTCTGGTGTCTTCCACCTCATAATTCACTCTGACTACAGGACTAAAAATAGAATCCATCGCTATAGTTCCAATAGGATGGTCTTTCCTTTTATTCTTTTCACTGGAAACATAACCACGACCTTTATTTACTTCTATTTCCATCTCTATTTTCCCATTATTATCCAAAGTAAGAATATGTTGATCTAAATTAAGAATTTCCACATTAGAGTTTCCTTTAATGTCTTTTGCCGTAACCTTTCCTTCTTTGGACACTTGCAGATAAAGTATCTCAGGACCTGAAGAATATAATTTAAAACGCAGCAATTTAAGGTTTAATACTATATTAGTCACATCTTCCACTACTCCCGGCAAAACAGAAAACTCATGCATTACCCCTTTAATTCGCACTGCAGTCACTGCCGCACTTTCCAAAGAAGAAAGAAGAATTCTCCTCAAGGAATTACCGATTGTATGACCATATCCTCTTTCAAACGGTTCAGCAATAAATTTCCCGTAAACATCAGAACTTTCCCCTTTATCAATAATAAGCCTTTCAGGGATAACTAAATCATTAAACATCATCTTTTTCATACCCCCATCTAAAGTATTTGTTTTGCATTTACTAAACAAATTTTACAAATCACTATTTAGAATATAATTCTACAATTAATTGCTCTTGTACCGGTATCGACATCTCTTCTCTATTGGGCAAATTAAGCACGGTCCCTTCCAGTTTTTTTTCATCAAATTCCAACCAGGAAGGCAATCCCCTTTTTTTGCTTTCTTCCAATGCACTTTTGATTTGAATATTTTCTTTGCTTTTTTCCCGAAGAGTAATTTTATCCTGAACTTTTACTCCATAGGAAGGAATGTCTACTATCTTACCATTTATTGAAAAATGCCTATGCCGAATAAGTTGCCTTGCCTCTCTTTTCGAACTCGAAAACCCCAAACGAAAAACTACATTATCAAATCTCAATTCTAATTCAAGCAAGAGATTTTCTCCGGTCAATCCTTTTTTCTTCTCGGCCATGTGAAAATATCTACGAAATTGACGTTCCAAAACACCCGCCATCCTTTTAGCTTTTTGTTTCTCCCTTAATTGCAATGCATATTCTGAAATTTTGGTTCTCCTTCGGCTGCGTTGCCCGGGAGCCACTGCTTTCTTTTCCATAATGCATTTAGGAGTATAACATCTAATCCCTTTTAAAAACAATTTTGTCCCTTCTCTTCTGCACAGCCGACAAACCGGCCCAGTATATCTAGCCATCTTAAATCATGTCCTCCTTTTTAATTTATACCCGTCTTTGTTTCGGCGGACGACACCCATTATGAGGAATAGGAGTTATGTCTTTTATGGAAGTAATCATCAACCCTGCCGATTGTAAAGCCCGAATAGCTGTTTCCCTTCCTGACCCCGGCCCTTTAACCAGAACAGCTACCTGTTTTAAACCCATTTCCTGCGCCTTTTTGGCACAAGATTGTGATGCAATTTGTGCCGCAAAAGGTGTTCCTTTCTTCGCCCCTTTAAATCCTACAGCACCCGCACTTGAGCAACTCAAAACTTTACCATGTTCATCAGTTATAGTTATAATTGTATTATTAAAACTTGATTGAATATGAGCCTGCCCCTGAACCACACCTCTAATTACCTTCTTCTTCACTCCGCCCTTTTTCTTTGGTGGCATCTCCCCTCCTATTTTTTTTTACACATTTTAAATTAAAACTAAATATCACTTATCCCTTAACTTGTTGTTATTTTTTTGCAGACGCCCCGCTCTTTTGTTTTTCCACACGGGAAGACCCTACGGTTCTTCTGTTTCCTCTTTTAGTTCGTGCATTAGTGCGCGTCCTCTGCCCCCTTAAAGGCAAATTCCTGCGATGCCGCAAACCCCGATAACTACGGATTTCTATCAGTCTTCTTATATTCTGATGAACCTCCCGTCGTAAATCTCCTTCTACTTTAATATTATCCTGAATAAAATTATTTAATTTACTTATCTCTGCCTCGGTCAAATTTTTCACCCGGGTATCAGGATCGATCTCCAATACTTTTAAAATATGAAGAGCCAACATCCTTCCAATACCATAAATATAGGTAATCCCTACTTCCACCCTTTTATCCCGTGGTAAATCCACCCCTGAAATACGAGCCATTTAATCCTCCCTCACAATATTTCTTTATCCTTGTTTCTGCTTGTGCCGCAAATTAGTACAAATAACCCTTACAACACCTTTTCTTTTTATTACTTTACATTTCTTACACATTGGCTTAACTGATGACCTGACTTTCATTTAACTACTCCCTATCAAACAAATTATTTTTATTTCGTTCTATAAGTAATTCTTCCCCGGGTTAAATCATAAGGAGACAATTCCACTTTAACCCTGTCTCCCGGTAATATTCTAATAAAATGCATCCTCATTTTGCCGGATATATGGGCCAGGATTTTGTGGCCGTTTTCCAATTCTACGCGAAAGGTGGCATTAGGCAGTGACTCGGTAACTGTGCCTGCTACCTGTAAGGGTTCTTCTTTGGTCATTGGTTTACTCCCAAGCAGTTAGGATTTGCGGTCCGTTTTTAGTTATGCAAACAGTATGCTCGAAATGCGCAGAAAGTTTTCTGTCCACAGTCACAGCTCCGTCGCCTCCGGGAAGAGCTCGTG
>JAGLYT010000119.1 GCA_023132075.1 bacterium | reverse complement strand
TCGACTATGGACTTCTGTTTGTCTTTAACTTGTAACTAATAACTCATAACTTTCTGTTAGTTTTTATCTATGGACTATCGACTGTGGACTATGGACTGTATTATTTTTGTCTTCGTCTTTACCCTTATCTATCCACCTGCATTTTTTCTTCGACCGCTTTTATATTTGCTTTTGCTTTTTCATGATCAGGCACTAAATCTAAAACTCTTTTCCATTCAAATATCGCTTCCCGGTATTTTCCCTGATTATAATAAATCAAGCCCTGTTTGTAATATTCTTCCACCACCTTCATATTCACGCCGTTACCCGCCATTCTTTCCATTTTTTCACCAGATTTTTTTATTCCTTCTTTCGCCTGTTTATTTTCCGGAGCTAAATCTAAAACCTTCTGCCAATATTCAATAGCAAAATTATACTCACCTTTTTTATAAAATTCTTCGGCTTTTTTATTGTAGTCCTTGATTTTTTCCTTTTCTTGTTTTAAAACAAGCTGTTCTTCTTTTTTGTTTTTTTGTGCTTTGTAATGAACTCTCTTTATTTCTTTAAGCACTTCTATGTCCGTTGGTTGATTTATAATTATCTTTGCCCATTGATAAACAGCTCTTTGATATTCCCCTTTTTTTTCAAGAATTTTCCCTTTTTCAAAACAATCTTTCCTTGCCTTTTCAGAAAGCTCTTCTACTTTATCCGTCTTTATGATTTTTAACCCGCACTTTCTCACCATTTGTAGAGATTCTTTATTTTCCGGATTAAGCCTCAAAACATGATAAAAATTAATTAAAGCCTTCTCATATTCTTTTTTATTAAAATTCTTTCTCCCCCTGGATAAATGTTTTTTTATTTTCTGCTCTCCCTCTGTCTTGAGCAACACCTGCTCTAATAACTCCTTCGCCGACAAATATTCAGGATAACAGAGAAGACTTTTTTCCAATTTTTCTTTTGCCTGAGAATACCGTCCTTCCTGAATTGAATTTTCAGCCTGCTGAAAATATAATTTTGCTTGTTTTCTGTTTTCTATTATTGAAAGATGTTGTTTTGCCTGTTTGAGATATTTCCCGGTTTTAGGATGAAAGGTTTGTTTTAATACTTTATTAAATTCCACAATTGCTCCCTCAAAATTACCTCTTTTGTATTCACCAATACCCTTTATATAATATTTTTTTACACTCTGAAAAATCATTGAATCCTGCCCTTCCAGATTAATTTCCTTATCCAGCTTAGCGGTAATTTCTTTTAGCATATCCTTTGCTTCCTGATAATCCGAATTTTGTTTTAAGCACTTTTTGAAGGCAAGTATTGCTTCTAAATAATTTTTCTGTTGGGCTAACTGTATTCCTTCCTGAAAAACAACCTCTGCTTTTATTTCTCCCTCACCAACAAGTTTATCTTCCTGCAAGGATAAATATTCTTTGTCCTCTTCTGCCGGTTTTAACTTCTTCCCAAATTTATATCCCAAACCCACCTTATGCATCTCTCCCAAATCCCCGTTAGGAACAAAGGAATAATCTAATTGCCAATTACTCTCCTGAACAGGTTTAACCCCAAATCCAAGACTTAACCCGTTCAAGTATCCTAATCTTTCAAGGTCCAACGGCCCTGTCCTGTATCCCAAACGGACATATAATATTGAGTAAAGAAATGTTTCTATTCCGAAAGATAAATAAGATTTGAATTGCAGAGGATAATTTAAATCTAAACTAAATACAGTAGGAAACGGCGAAAGTTTTCCTGATTCATCCAATATAGAGACGCCTACCTTTACTACACTTTCCTGCTTATCGCCGATATTTTGCCAATTAACTCCCATATTTATCATTTTTTTGTACTGACTAAAAACGGCTAAATCTCCGGCAACATCCGAAGAGACCTCTTCATTATCAGTGTTTTCAGTAAGATATTTTATACTTCCGCCTACGGACAAATTATTGATTAGTCTCCACCCTGCGGACATACTTACTAAATTAGAAGAAAAACGGGAAGAATCAATCCGATTATTATCTTCATCCCAACAATCTATTTTTTCCGTAGTCGAATAACTATCGAAAATACCTACAGTCATATTTTTAAAGCAGGGCAAAATCCCTATAATCTGTCCTTTATCAATAAAATCATACCATCTTTGCCAGGAAGTAACTACCGAAGGAATTTTAAAAAAAGCAAGTGCTGCGGAATTGTAATAAACTGATTCTTCTCGTACCAAAGAAGTCCCGGCTCCTCCCATCGCAGACACCTGCACCCCGGCAGGCACTTTCATTTCAGAACTGAAAACGAAACTACTCACCGTTAACAAACTAATTATTATAGCTATAGCTTTTTTTTTCATCACTTTTCTCGAACATTAATATTGGTGGAATAATATAAAAATAACTATCTTGTTTTTGCGTGCCCGAAGGGTAAAATTATGCCGTAAGCGAGAGAAACATATTTTTCCTTTATTAAACACCCTTATTCTTTAAAACTATTTCTTCACATTATTTATTAAAGAATTATTTTTACTCAAGGAAGAATAACCAAGGCATTTTTTGTCACTTCATTTCCTACTTTCAAAACAACAAAATATAACCCCGCTTCCATCCGATTCCCATGAATATCCTTCCCGTTCCATTCTGCTTCATAAGTACCCGGTAGAGAATGAACATCTATTACCCCTCTCACAAATTCCCCTACATCAGTGTAAATATTTAGCAAAACATTGTTTTCTTTATCAACGGTATAAACAAAAGTGGTTCCCTTTCCCCGACGACAAGGATTAGGATAATTGTGTACTTCCATTTTTCTTTTTATACCCTCAATCTCCACACCAATAAAATCTTGATTCTCTAAGTTATTCTCCAACGGTAAATAATTTTTCTGCTCAAAGGAAATTGTCCCGTCGGATTTAGTAGCAGTAAGAGTATAATTACCGGAAAGCAAATCGAGAAATTCATAGTATCCTATATCTGTAGTAGTGGAAGTCCTTGAATCATCTCCAGACAAAGTTAAGTTAATACATTCTAATCCTACGCCTGCTGAGTTTTTGACATGTCCCTTAATAAAATAACCAGGAACCCACTTAGCATATTTAAGGTCTGCGTTAGTTACATCATAATAACTAATATGCGGATGGTCATTTTCATCTAAAGCAAGCGAAGAATACTGTCCTACATAGCCTTCCTCATCAACTATTTCAATAGCCCAGGGAGAAGAACCATTCTTATAGGCATATTTAAGACGGCCATTAGAGGCATCATAGTAACTTATGTGAGGATTATCATTGGAATCAATCTGCAGTGAAGTGTATTGCCCGACATTATCCTGGGAATCAATAATACAAATAGACCAACTTGAACCATTTAGATAAGCATATTTAAGATCACCATGGGTATTATCATAATAACTAATATAAGGATAATTATCTGAATCAAGCGCAAGTGAAGTATATAAACCAACATCGTAGTCAGAATCAATTATTTCTTTATACCAATTTAAACCTTCCTTACGGGCATATTTGAGATCACCATTATCAAGATCGTAATAACTAATATAAACCTCATCTGTTTGACTATTAAGGGCAATAGAAGTATAATAACCAGTGTTATTTACTTCTATTGAATAGTTAGTATACCATGAAAAAGGATAACTCGGATACAAATAGGCATATCCAAGACGGGGCGGACCTAGATACAAAAAACTAATATGAGGATTCCCATTGGTATCAAGAGCGATTGAACTATCCGGACCACCGCTTGCCCCTTCCGGTTCTTCAATATACCAAATAGAATTTACCTTTTTAGCATATTTAAGATGAAGATTAGTATTGTTAAAATAACTAATGTGAGGACAATTAGCTGTATTGAGAGCAAGTGAAGAATACTTGCCTACATCACCAATTGAATCCACGATATTATGTATCCAAGAAGAGTTATCCCAATACACATATTTAAGATCGCTACTGGTAACATCATAATAACTAATATGGGGATAATTATCTTTATCTATGGCAATAGAGGTGTATTGTCCTACATCATCTTCTGTATCAAGTATTTCTATTTTCCACTTTGCCTGGATTAAAGAATGATTGAAAATCAAAAAACTAAAAACAAAGAAAAAAATTAAAAATACATATCTTATTCTATTCATTTCTTGCCATATCTTTCTTAATTATTTATACCTAAGTAAATAACTTTTTTAATTTTACTTTTCCCAACGGACTTTATCTATCCAAAAAACAGTTCCTCCTTCTGCTGAAAACGCAAAAGGTACACAAATTTTATTAAAATTGATTGAACCCAAGGAACCTGTTAAAAGAGAAAGATCTATTGATACAGGATGCCAATTATCATCCATTGCTATTAGTAAATCTTCATTAATTTTCTTTGCTGCTGAATCTTTATTTCCGGTAGCTTCATCTATCCACTCAACACTTACAACAACTTCCGTACTCGTTTTCACATCAAACTTAAGATAAGCATCTGAATAAGCAGACATATCTTTACCCTGTCGTGGAATAAGATCACCCAAAGCTGTCGGATAACCAAATTGTAGCCAAAGACCTGCCCAACCACTACTAATAGTAAATTTTGTACTTGCAGGTCCTTCCGTAAATGTTGTAGCGTCACTTTCCATTACAGGCAAAGGCGCACCAGGCCAAAGACCTAATTTCCCTCCATCGGTATCAGGAGGATTATTCGTATCAAATTTTATACTAGGAGTTGTATACGTATCACTAAGAAGACCATAGTAATTAAACGATCCTCCACTTACGATCACTTCGGCACTACCGCTGTCTCCCTGTGCAGAGGCAACGACCGTTCCGTCTCCGGAATTAGACCCGGCAGTAAATACTCCTTCAGCAGTTATTGTCCCCAGTGTGCTGGGATTTACCGACCAGGTAAAATCTACGCTTACCGGTGCACCGTCACGCAAAGCTGTGGCAGTAAAAGTCTGGCTACTGTCTACCGTCACCACTGCCGGATTTGGTACTACACTAATTACCAACGAACTTAAAGTGAGCTTCTTTTTCTTGCTGCAGCTAAAAATTCCTAAAGAAATGAAACTTACTAACAAAACAACGGCCAATAAATACACTCTGATTTTATTCATTTTAAATACCCCCTCTTTTTTTAGTAATGTCAAAAATGTTTGACATTTACTTTATGATTTTTTTGTTTGGAAACCACAACCCTTTTTGCCTGCCCGCCCATACAAACTGGCGGGCTCGCTTCATAAATGAAGCAACTACAGATAAAAAAATAAAAGACCAAAATATAAACGAAACACTACAGGCGAAATGTGTTTCGAACGATATAGCA
>JAGLYT010000118.1 GCA_023132075.1 bacterium | reverse complement strand
AAAAAGACAGAGATTATATGATTGATTATGAGTCAGGGTTTATAACTTTTTTTAATGAAGAAGAAATAGATGAGGATACTAATATTGAGATTACTTATGAATATGCTCCTTTTGGAGGTCAATCGCAGCAAACTTTAGTGGGAAGCAGATTGCAGTATGGGGAAAATACCGATCCTTTTTTTATCGGGTCTACTGTTATCTGGAGCGGAACCGATAAATCTTCTACTGTTCCCAGTGTTTATTCTACCCCTCAAAGTGTTTTAGTAGTAGATGTTGACAGCAGGGTTAAGATTGAGCATGAAAAATTTCCGTTAAAGACGACTATATCCGGTGAAATTGCTCAGAGTCAATTTAATCCTAATTTATTCGGTAAGGCAATGATTGATAATATGGAAGGGGCAAAATTGATGAGCAGTGTTCCTCTGGAGAAGGATTTTTGGCAGTTAAGCAGTAATCCTGTTGAGGAAGCAGTTACTTTAAAGGGGGCACTTAACTGGGAGAATGAAGATGTCAAGCGTAGGGAAATAGTAGAAAAAACCAATCCTAATTGGCTGGAGGAAGTGGGAGAGTCTGAAGAGGTTGAGGTTATCAATCTTAACTATAACCTGAAAAGTTTTGATGAAGAAGCTTCTATTGTCTACCCAATTTCTCAAGTTGGGGTAGATTATTCTAAAAAAATGTTTTTGGAAATGTGTATTTATGGAACAAGTGAAGGGGAAGAATTGGAAATTCATTTGGGCGGGATTAATGAAAATTCTGACGGATCCGGGGTTATAGGGGGGGCGCCCAAGACAGAAGACATTAATGGCGACGGTATTTTAGGTGAAGGAGAGGACATCGGATGGCCATTTGTTCATCCGGACGGAAGCGTTACTTTTATTGGGGAGAATAACGGAAAGATAGATACCCAGGATTTAGATGGGGATAATGTGTTAGATGATAAGAATAGTTCCGGTAATTTCTATAGTCAAATTATTGACTGGACAGGATGGAATCTGATAAAAATCCCTCTTGACATTGTAGATGAGAATCAATGGGCAGCAATTAAACACATAAGATTAACTGTAAGGAATAAAGATGCAGGAGTAAAAAGTGGAACAATGAAAATTAGTTCTATTGGGATAGTGGGAACAAAATGGGATAAAGGTGTAAAGGAAGGAGGTTCTTTTGAGTCAATAGATGGGGAATATTTAACCGTAAAAGCCGTAAATAATGAAGATGATGCAGAATACGAAGATATAACCAATAATAGTGAATATGAAAATCTTTATCGTTCTTCGGTAACCGAAAAAAGAAAGGAGCAGGCACTTTCTTTGAGTTATACTTTAAATGCGAGTACAGCCGCTTATACAAAAACAACTTTTAGCCGGGTACAGGATTATTCAAAATATAAAAAAATAAAATTTTTTCTGTATGGAAGTAAAGCAAAAAATGCGACTTTTTATATTCAGCTTGGGGCAAATGATACTAATTATTATGAATATGCCGAAACAATAAATTGGACAGGCTGGAAGGTTTGTACTATTCATTTAAATAAAGATGAAGACAAAAATGAGATTCCCGACGGATTTACCGGATATCAGGGTAGTCCTTACTTGAACAATATTATGCAGATAAAAATAGGAGTAAGGAATAACACGGGAGGTAAGATTACCGATGGGGAGATCTGGGTGAATGATATATTTGTAGACGGAATAGAAAAAAAAGAAGGTATAGCATGGAAATCAGCTGTGGATTTTAAATTACCGGGATGGTTTAATGCTCATGCTAACCATAAAAACATAGATGCTGATTTTGAAACGATTACAACCGGTAGTTCTCAACAGGATTTAATTAGTACTCGAAGCCTTACTTCCGGGCAGGAAATTAAATCGGAATCTGCCGGACTTGAGTTTACCCGTTTTAAGTTTTTACCTCTTTCTTTTAGCGGTAGTCACCAGGAAACAGTGACCCCTTCAGCCTATGATACACCTTATAGTAGCTTTGATGAAGGGAAGGTTGAAAGTTTCTCCGGAGAAGGTGGTGCGGAATTATTGGTGCCGCGCTGGCCTACTTTAAAAATTAATTATGCTGAAGACCACTCCAACTCCAAACTTCTTTGGGAAAGAAAGGATACTTTCACTCGAAAGGGTTCGTTAGATTATAATATTCCTTTGAAATATTCCTCTTATACGCCTGAAGAATGGGGAGTAAATTTATTGCCGACAGCAATAGATGTTTCCTATAGACGTCAAAATTATGTAGTTGAAGAAACAACCTTTACTGTGATTGCTCCTAATAATTATCGGGATCTGACTGAAAATTTTTCCGCAAGGTTACCTTTTAAGTTTTGGAAAGGTTTTTCTTTTAATCCTTATTATTATTTGGAAGTAATCAAAGCCAAAGAAGAGGAGAATGATGGGCCTGCTAATACAGATTTTAAGAATAAATATTTTAAGGATAAATACCGTGCTCAAACAGTCAGTTTTGATTCTAATCTAAAAGTTTTTACCTGGTTGGCTCCATCGTTTAATTATAAAATAAACTCTTCGGGGTCGTATGATTTCCGTACAGGCGAAATAGAAACAATAAGCCGTAATAGTGATGGACAGTTAAATTATTCTTTAACGTTTAAAAATCTTTTTCCGGGGGTAACCCCTCTTCATTCTTTAACTACGGATACTAGCTATAAGGTAGAAACAGGCGACTCCTATGATGTGGAAGAACAGGGATTAGAGGAAAAAGATAAAAAAGAAGCAAGAAACAGGTGGAGTAGATGGGAAGGATTATGGCTGTTGCGAAAAAAGGATAAATTAAGTTTTCCCGGTGCAACAACCAAAAGTTTTTCTAATCGATGTACCCGTAAAACTAACAATCGTTGGAGGCCGTTTAGTTCACTGGATTTGAATAATGCTTTTAGTCCTTTAAAGACTATGGAGACCACGACCAATTATACCGAAATTGACGATTATAAGGAAATTACCAATAGTGGGTTGAGAATTTTTACTAAGATTTGGCCGGATTTAACTATGAATATCGGGGATATAGAAAAGTTTTTTAGTCTGGATAGTAAAATTATTTGTGATTCCCGACTTGCTATTAATTATTCTCATAAAACAATAGAAACAAAGGATGTTTCCAGAGATATTAGTAAAACATATGGTGGGGATTTACGGTTTGATCTTTTTACCAGATATGATGTGGTTCTTGATTATGATGATAGGCGTAATAAAACTATAAATATTCTTAAGAATGTTGATGAAACAACCAAGGACGGATTTAGTCGGAAAACAGGTGTACAGGTAAGTGTCCTTTTAGATAAGTGGCGTCTTAGTCCGCGCTATGAATATACGGACGAAGAAGAAACAAATGAAGTAGGAACAAAGACCAAGGAGATAACAACCCGGTCTTCCAGTTTGAAAATTTATGTAGATATTACTGCAAAGGATTTTATAATTCCTTTGATTGGATTGCATTTGAGAAATCGTTTAGTGGTGGATTCTCTCATTAAACACGAAAGAAAAAGCGGTATAGAAGATAAAAGGGATAATACGGATACTTATTCCGTAGATGTTGATTGTACCTATGACACCAGTGAGAATTTAAAAATTACCCTGGGGGTGGGAGGAAGTTCTTTTAAAAACAGAAAGCAAAAAGAAGATGATTATTGGAGTATAAGTCTGTCAGCCGATTTGTCGATTATTTTTTAGAATAGACTTATGCAAAAGAGACTAAAAGACACTCTGCTTGCTTGTCCACCAGTTCGCAAGGTGGGTCTGCCAATCTTTAAGGCAGGTCATTCCCCTGCTTGACAGGGGAATCCAGTAAAATCAATGTGTTTGGATTGTCAGATCAGGCCCGTCTTCTGACTTGATCAGGGGGTCGGACAATGACATTTTTCTTGTTTTGCAGAACTCTAATTTTAGAAAAAAGAGGAGGTAAGAGAATTATGAAAAAATATTATTTATATTTTTCAGTTGTGTTAATTATCGTTGTTTTTGGATGTGGTTATGCACCTGCTCCTTCTGTTTTGCCGGAAAACATTAGAAAAATTAGTGTCCGGCAATTTATAGATAAAACGGGACATTCACTAATAAGCAGAAAGTTGACTGATGAAGTAGTTAAAGAATTTTTACAGGATAGAAGAGTAGGAGTGGTTAACCATGATTCAGCGGATGCAGTGTTATTAGGGGAAATTAGTAAATATATTTTACAGCCTCTTTCTTTTGATGAAAATTATATTGCTCAGGAATACAAATTATGGGTTTGGGTAAATATAGGACTTAAAGATGCGGCTACGAATAAAATGCTCTGGGTGGAAAAAAGAATGACTGCGGAGACAGAGTATTTTGTTGTTGCTTGGGGGGGAGGTATTTCTCTTACGGAAAGCGAAGCTCAGGATATAATTGTAAAATCATTAGCTAAGGATATAGTTAAAAGGACAATAGACGGATGGTTTGCCGCTTCAGGAATAAGCGAGAAAAGATGAAGGGGAAATTAAAGGAAATATCAAATTATTGTTTAAATCTTTTTTTCCCTGTAAGTTGTGTGGGATGCGGGAAGGATTTAATTAATGAGGGAGGGCTTTGTCAGGAGTGTTTGGAAAAAATTAAATATAGGAAAGAACCGTATTGCCATAAGTGCGGTAAAAATGAAGAAGCCGGGTTTTTGTGTAGTCAATGCCGTAATATAAAATACTATTTTGAAAGGATATATGTTTGTTCCTTATATGAAGGAACTATGAGAAAATGCATCCATTCTTTTAAATATAAAGGGAAAAGAATTTTACAACAACCATTAGGAAAGCTATTAGTTACTTATATAAATGAAAAAGTGGATCTAGAAAAAATTGATTGTTTAGTTCCTGTTCCTTTGTTTAAATCCCAGAAAAAAAGAAGAGGATTTAATCAGGTTGATTTGTTGACTAAAAAAATTGGCAAACATTTTTCTAAGCCGCAAATTGTCGATAATCTGATTAGAATAAAAAAGACTTCTCCTCAATTTAATTTAAATAGAAAGCAAAGAAAAGAAAATGTTGAAAATGCTTTTAAAGTAATGAATCCACAGTTATTTAAAGGCCGTTGGCTGCTTCTAATAGATGATGTTTGTACTACAACAGCCACTTTAAATGAATGTGCGCGTGTGCTTGATCAATGTCACCCGCAAGGAATATTTTGTTTGGTGTTGGCACATGGGTAAAATAGTCCATAGTCTATAGTCAATAGTCCATAGATAGAAACTACAGTTATAAGTAGTAAAGACAGTTAAAAGAAAAGACAACAGATATTTCTGTGCTAAAAATGGAAAACTCGCTTTGC
>JAGLYT010000117.1 GCA_023132075.1 bacterium | reverse complement strand
ATTTTGGATTTTGGATTTGTTTAGAATTTAGATGTTAGGATTTCGGATTTGTCTGTTTGCGTTTATGTCTATTTTTGACATTACTTTAAAAAAGGGAAGAGGAAAAAATGAAAATAATAGCAATTGTCAATCAAAAAGGAGGAGTAGGTAAAACGACTACAGCCATTAATGTTGCTGCTTGTCTGGCAGAAGAAGGGCAGGAAACACTCCTTATCGATGGAGATCCACAGGCAAATGCTACCAGTGGGTTAGGAATAGACAAAAGGGGGGTAAAAAAAAGTATTTATGAGTTGTTACTGGAAGAAGCCTCTTTAGAGGATGTTCTCATTCCTACGGATATTGATTGGCTGGATTTAATTCCTTCCAGTCCGAATCTTATTGGTGCAGAAGTAGAGTTGGTGAATGTTTTATCCAGGGAGACAAGATTGAAAAAAGCATTGGAGAAGATGAAAGATGTTTATAAATTTGTTATTTTAGATTGTCCTCCTTCGTTAGGTCTATTAACTATCAACAGCTTAACTGCTGCGGAATCAATCTTAATTCCCATTCAGTGCGAGTATTATGCTCTGGAAGGATTGGGTCAGTTAATTCATACGGTAGAATTAGTAAAGAGAAGTCTAAATCCCGGCTTGCAGATAGAAGGAGTTGTGTTAACCATGGCAGATATGAGGGTTAACCTGGCTGAGCAGGTAATAGGGGAAGTAAGGAAATTTTTTAAGGAAAAGGTTTATCAAACAATTATTCCCCGTAATGTGAAACTCTCCGAGTCTCCCGGGTTTGGAAAACCGATAATTCTCTATGATCGGGCTTCCCGGGGAGCGGAAGCTTATATTAATTTAACCCGGGAAATATTGAAAAAAACAAACTAAACCGTTTTTGTGGAAGAAAGGCCTTTATTTTTTATGACTAAAGAAGGGGAAGATAATTTTTTAAAACAAAAAAAATTGACAAATAACAAAATTCCGAGTAGAATAGTAGAGTATTTTGAAAGGAAAAAAGGGGAAAGACATTAGGCTTTCAAGACATATTGGGGTTTCTGCTTTTGGGGCAGGGATACTTTTTAAATTAACGGGGCTGGGCAGTTTAAGTATTGTGTTTTTTTTGTCAGGGGTACTAATAGATTTAGACCATTTTTGGGATTATTTCAGGAATGAAGGATTAAAATTTAATCTTTATGACTTCTTTAATAAATTTTATCGAAAACAGTATAAAAAATATTGTCTCCCTTTTCATTCCTGGGAGTTAGTTTTGTTTTTAGGATTATGCACACAATTTTTTCCGGGAAACAAAATTCTAGTTGGCGGTTTTTTGGGAACTTTTCAACATCTTTTTTTTGACCAGATTTTTAATTCTGCGAAACCATTAGGATATTTTTTTTTGTATCGACTAAATTATAAATTTGAGGATAAACAGATTTTTAGAAATGAGGATTAAAAAATTTAAAAAGATGAAAAAAGAAAATATAGAGTTTTTTAAATTTAAACTGGAAGTTTCAGAAAAAATAAATAAGTTAATGAATTTTTGCGAACGCCTGGATATACTTCTCCAGGAAGTTCTTTCTCTGATGATTAATTTGGTGAATGCGGAAGGAGGAGCCGTTTTAATATTAGAAGAAGAACTTAAAGAATTTGTTGTTGCCGCCAGCCGTTTTGAAAAAGGAAAAGACATTGTAGATAAAAAAAATAAAATTGTGCCCAATCAAATCCGTATAGGAAAAATTTTGGCGGCAAAACAACCGATGTTGGATAATAATTTTATTAATGGAGAAAGTCAACCGGTTGAGTCGGGAGAGTACTCTATAAAAAATGTTATAACCATCCCGTTATTAAAAAAAAATAAACTTTTCGGAATAATTGAAATTTATAATAATAAAACAAAATCAAAGGAGTTTGTAACAGAAGATTTTTCCCTAATGTGTTCTTTAATGGATAGAATCACGGTAATTATTGAAAAATCTTTTCTTTTTGACCGGGCAGAAAAAAAAATTGAAGAATCAAACAAACTTTTTAGAGCTACGGAAATAGTCTATTCCAGTCTGGATCTGAGGGTTGTTTTGAATACGATTATGTCCTTAGCTATGCAATTATTAAATGCAGAGGCGACTTCGGTATTGTTAATTGATGAAGAGCAGGAAGAGTTATTTTTTATTGCTGCACCCGGAGAAAAAGAAAAAAATTTGGAAGAAATTCATTTACAAAAAGGAGAAGGCATTGCCGGGTGGGTAGTGGAAAACGGTAAGATCCTTTTGATTCCGGATGTTTCCCGGGATTCTCGGTTTGCTAGAAGAGTAGACCAGATTTCAGGATTTAAAACAAAGTCAATCCTCTGTATTCCTTTGAAAGTAGGAAACAGGACAGTTGGAGTAATAGAGGCGATTAATAAGAAGAAAAAAAGTAATTTTACTGCGGATGATGTTCGGCTTTGCAGTTCTTTGGCAAAACAATCAGCTATGGCTATTGAAAAAGCGAAGTTATACAAAGATCTGGAAGATCTTTTTTTGTCTACGATAAAATCTATTGCTGAAGCAATTGATGCTAAAGATCCTTACACAAGAGGGCATTGTGAGAGAATTAGAAAATATACTGTGCTAATTGCAAATAATTTAGGGCTGTCAGAAAAAGAAAAACGAAATGTAGAGATAGCTGCTTTATTACATGATGTAGGCAAAATAGGCGTTCCCGAAGCCGTTTTAAGGAAAGAAGGGCGCTTAACGGAAAAAGAATGGGCAAAAATTAAAAAGCATCCTGAAATGGGTGCACAAATTTTAAATTCAATAAAACAGTTAGAGGAAGTTATTCCATATATACGGCATCATCAGGAAAAGTTTGATGGAACCGGTTATCCGGATGGATTGAAAGGAAGAGAGATTCCTTTGGCTAGCCGAATTATTGCGGTCGTTGATTCTTTTGATGCAATGACCTCGGAAAGACCGTATCGCAAAAATGTTTTTTCAGACGAAATGGCTCTCAAGGAAATAGAAATAAAAGCGGGTTCTCAATTCGACCCGCAATGTGTACAGGCATTTTTTAGTGTTTATCATAAAGAGTTGAAAGGGATTATGAAAGAAAGTAAAAGCTAACATAAGTGAAAATTAAGGAGGAAGAATGATGGAAGAAAATAAAGATAGACAAATTAAAATAAAAATTGATATGGATGAAGCAATTGCTCAAGGAATTTATTCCAATTTAGCATCTATTTCTCATACAGAAGCGGAATTTACCATGGATTTTATCTATTTACAGCCTCAATCCCCGAAAGCAAAAGTGAGAAGCCGGGTGATTATTAGTCCCGGGCATGCAAAACGGTTTTTTTATGCGTTGGAAGATAATATAAAAAAACATGAAAAACAATTTGGAACTATAAAAATAACGGGAAATGCCAATAAAAAAATTGGGTTTTAAATCTTTATCAAAAATTACGGAAAAATAGAAAAGGAGAAAAAAAATGAGAAAGGCATTAGGGCGAGGGTTAGAAGCATTAATTCCATCTTTTACTTCTGAGGAAGAAAAAAAAGAAGTAATTGTAAATATTCCACTGGATAAAATAAAACCAAATAAATATCAGCCGCGTTTCCATTTTGCCGAGGGAAAAATAAAAGAATTAGCTGATTCTATCAAGGAGAAGGGGATTGTGCAACCGATTTTAGTTTTAGCAAAGGAAGAAGGATATGAATTAATTGCAGGGGAGAGAAGATGGCGGGCGAGTCAGATTGCCGGGGTAAAGGAAATTCCTGCCCTGGTAAAAAAAATGTCGGAAAGGGAAATTTTTGAAATATCCTTAATTGAAAACATACAAAGAGAAGATCTAAACCCATTGGAAGAAGCGGAAGCTTATCAGCGGATAAGTAAAGAGTTTAAATTAACCCAGGAAGAATTGGCCAAAAAATTAGGAAAAACCCGTTCATCAGTAGCCAATAGCGTAAGGTTGTTGAATTTACCGGAAAAAATAAAGGGTTTTCTATCTTCCGGAATATTGTCTTCCGGGCATGCACGGGCAATACTTTCTTTGAAGGAACAAAAGAGCCAAGAGGATTTAGCTCAAAGAGTGGCTACTCAAAAATTGAGTGTTAGGGAAACCGAAGAGATTGTTCAGCATTATAAACCTAAAAAAGGGAAAACAAAGCCTGGGGAAGAAAAAACGCAAAATCCGGAAATAACTAATTTGGAAGAAAAAATACAATATGCTTTAGGAACGAAAGTAAAAATAAAAAATAGCGGGAAAAAAGGAAAAATAGAAATTTTTTATTATTCTCTGGAAGACATGGAAAGAATAATAAAATTACTGAAGGCATAAATTTCATAAAGGTGAGTTTCTGCGCCAAAATTTGCTATATCGTTCAAAACACATTTTGGCTTTATTTCGTCTAATTAATTTTGTTAAGTAGTTGATTTTTTTGTTTCTAGTTTATTTACTAATAGGATTCAAAAAACAGGATAAAGTATTAGTAAGCGAAATACAAAGGGAGGTGATGGATAACCTGGATTAGAAAAGGGGAAAAGCGAAATTTTTTTAAAAGAAAGGAGAAAAAAATGAAAAAATTAGTCTTGTTTATGGTGGGTGTATTAAGTTTGGGCATTTTGGTTGGATGTGCGGGAAAATCAAAAGATAGAGTTGTGGGACGGCAAAAAATTGTGGAAAAAGTTCCTGATAAAACTCCTTCCTGGATAATGAAAACATTTGAAGAGAAAAAAGAAAAAATGTTTTTTAGTGGTGGGGTCAAAGGTGTTGGAGATTATGCTGTTGGCTTAAGACAGGCAAAAGCAGAGGCAGTAAAAAACGTAGCGGAATCTATAAAAGTCAAAGCACGCACGGAATTTGTTTCTAATACCCGTGGAGCAAATTTATCCCCGGATGATTTAGGTCGTTTCATTGAAGATGGAGTAGCAATGGTTACGGATAATTTGGAAATAGGAGGGATGCTTCCCAAAGAGAATTACTATGAAAAGGTAGAGGAAATTACTGATTATGGGGTGAAATATACTTATAATTGTTTTTCTCTTATTCAAATGGCAGTCAGAGATTACAAAGAAGCAAGACGGCGGGCAATAGAAAACTTGGCTGATAAGGCAAGAGAAGAAAATAATAAAAAAGCCGAGGAAACAGCGAAAGATTTGTTGAAAAAACTTACAGATTAAAGAAGGATTTTCAATTTATTGTAAAAGGTAATCGGAGTAATTTTAACTTTCCGATGGTGAAAGAAGAAAGTATTTCCGGTTGCCTTTGAAAAATAGAGTTAGGGTGATTTTGCCTGCTTGTCCGCCAATTTTTAAGGTGGGTCCGCCAGTCTGTAAGGCGGGAATGAGAGAAATAGAGACAAAATATGTTTTCTCTCTTACGCATAATTTTACCCTATG
>JAGLYT010000116.1 GCA_023132075.1 bacterium | reverse complement strand
AAATCATTGAAAAAATTAAAGAATTAGGGAATCTTCTTTACACTAAAGAGATCGTCCATTCTTACCCTCATTGCTGGCGTTGTAAAAATCCGGTCATTTTTCGTTCTACCGAACAGTGGTTTATGCAGGTAGATAAAAATAACTTAAGGCATGTTGCTTTTGCAGAAAGCGGGAAAGTAAATTGGATTCCTTCTACAGGTGAAAAAAGAATGAAAGCAATGGTGGAAAACCGGCCTGATTGGTGTCTTTCCCGACAACGTTATTGGGGAATTCCTATACCGATTTTTTACTGTCAAGGGTGTAACGAACCCTTATTGAGTGAAGAAGCAATAGAAAAAGTAGAACAATTATTTGATAAGGAAGGTTCTGATAGCTGGTTTTTCAGAAAACCGGAAGAAATTTTATCTCCAGAAATTAAGTGTCAAAAATGTGGCAAGAAAGTATTTAGAAAAGAAGAAGACATATTAGATGTATGGTTTGATTCTGCGGTAAGTGGTGAGACGGTGTTAAAAGAAAAGGATTTTCTTTCCTGGCCTGCCGATTTATACCTGGAGGGTTCAGATCAGCATAGAGGATGGTTTCAGGTTTCTTTATTGATTTCCTGTGCTTTACAGGATAAAGCACCTTTTCGTTCTGTTTTAACTCATGGATTTATAGTTGATGGGGAAGGGAAAAAAATGAGTAAATCTTCAGGAAATGTTATTGCCCCTCAGGAAATAATTAAAGATTATGGGGCGGATATTTTGCGGTTATGGGTTTCTTCGGAAAATTATTCGGAAGACATACGCCTTTCTGATGAAATTGTTAGTCAATCTGTAGATACATATCGGCGCATTCGCAATACTATACGGTATTTATTGGCGAATCTTAGTGATTTTAATGTTGAGCAGAAGGTTTCTTATGAGGAATTAGAAGAAATCGATAAGTGGGCACTGCACAAACTACAAAAACTAATCGGAGAAGTAATTCGCGGGTATCGGGAATATCAATTTCATCGGGTCTATAAGTTAATTCATAATTTTTGTGCCGTAGAACTTTCTTCATTTTATTTAGATGTTTTAAAAGATAGATTATATACTTTTTCTGCGGATTCCAGAGAAAGAAAATCAGCTCAGACCGTAATGTTTGATATTTTGTTGAATATAGTTAAGTTATTAGCACCGGTTCTTTCCCATACTTGTGAAGAGGTTTGGCCATATTTGTTTCAAAAAGAAAAGAGTGTTTTTCTTTCTGATTTTCCCCGGGAGAATAAAGAATTGGAGAACAATGGGTTGGGAGAAAAATGGGAAAAAATATTAAAGGTTAAAGGGATTGTGACCAGAGCACTGGAGAAAGCACGCGGTGCGAAAATAATAGGTAATTCCTTAGAAGCAAAAATAGAAATTTATACCGCCGATGCAGATTGGTATCGGTTTTTACAGGAAAACAAAAATGTCTGGACAACGGTTTTTATTGTTTCCCAAGTAGATTTTTTTAATAGTGATGGTTCTCCCGATGCATATAGTGATGAAAATTTGCTTCCTTTAAAAATAGTCGTTTCTTTTGCTCCGGGGAAAAAATGTGTGCGTTGCTGGAATTATAGTAAATGTGTGGGAGAAGATAGCAGCCATCCGCAACTTTGTCAGCGTTGCTTAAAAGTAGTAGAAAATATGGTTTGCAATGCATAATTTTGTAAGATAAAAAAATTAAGGGAGACAAGTATGTTTTATGTTGTTGCCTTAGGTGTATTTTTTTTGGATATAATTACCAAGTTATTAGTGGTTAATAAAATGGATTTGGGACAATCTATACCCGTAATAAAAAATGTTTTTCACTTTACCTATATTGTAAATAGAGGAGCTGCTTTTGGGATTTTTCCGCAGGGAAACTTTTTTTTTATTATAATTTCTTTTGTTGGAATAATAATAGTTGTTTCTCTGTACAGGAAATTGAGTAAGGAAGAATATTTTTTTTGTTTACCTCTGGGTTTTATTTTAGGAGGTATTTTAGGCAATCTTTTTGATCGGATAGTCCGGGGAGAAGTGGTTGATTTTTTTGATTTTCGTATTTGGCCTATTTTTAATTTTGCCGATACTTTTATTTGTATCGGAATTTCTATGATTTTTTTATTTACGATTTTAGGGAAAAAATCCAAACTGTTGTTGCTGTTTAAAAGGTAAAAATGTATCCAATATTATTAAAAACTTCTTTTTTTACAATTCATACTTATGGTTTTTTTATGGCATTGGCTTTTTTGATAGGTTTAAAAGTGCTTCTTTATAGAGCTAAAAAACGGAACATAGAAGAGGAACTTATTTATGATTTAACTTTAATTATTTTAATTTCCGGTATTATTGGGGCAAGGATTTTAGATGGTTTCGTAAATTTTTCTTTTTATCTTTCCAGTCCTATGGAAATTTTTAAAATATGGAAAGGGGGATTGGTTTTCTATGGCGGGTTTATTGTCGCTATTTTAGCTGCCATTGTTTTTATATTTAAGAAACGGCTTGATTTATGGGAAATAGCGGATTTATATGCTCCGGTAATTGCTTTGGGGCACAGTATAGGGCGAATAGGTTGTTTTTGTGCCGGATGTTGCTATGGAAAGGTTTCTTCTTCTTGGTGCGGAGTGATTTTTAAAAATCCTTATAGTTTAGCTCCTTTAGGCATTAAAATTCATCCTACACAGATATATTCTTCCGTAGGGAACTTTATGATTTTTCTTTTTTTATTACAAATGGAAAAACATAAACGCTATAAAGGGCAGATATTTATATTTTATATTATTTGCTATTCTGTTTTTCGTTTTTTTATAGAATTTTGGAGAGGAGATGAAAGAGGTGCGACAATCGGTTGTTTTTCCGTTTTTCAAATTATATCTTTAATTATTTTTTGTGTAGCAATAGGAATTTATTATCGATTTAGGAATAATAAAAAAGAAAAAAATGATAAATGATAATTTTTCGAAGACAATTAAGATTATAAGTAAAAAAGAAAAAATAAGAATAGATACTTACCTGGCTGATTATTTCCCTGATTATTCACGGAATTATTTTCAAAAGTTAATCAAGGAACAAAAAGTAAAGATAGTAGATTTTTTCCCGAAAGTTAATTATTTAATAAAAAAAGATGAAATTATTGAAATCACTTTCTTGCCGGCAAGAAGTGAAAATATTCAAGCACAAAATATTCCTCTGAATATAATATATGAGGATGAAGAGATAATTGTTTTAAATAAACAGGCAGGAATGGTTGTTCATCCGGCATGCGGGCATCCAAACGGCACATTAGTTAATGCGCTTTTATATTATGCAATGGATTCGGCAGCAAAAGATAAAAAAAAATCATCTGGATGGAAAGATTTTGTTGCTTATGAGGATAATCGGCCGGGGATTGTTCATCGTTTAGACAAGGATACTTCCGGAATAATATTGGTAGCTAAAACAAAAACAACCCAATTTTTTTTGGCTAAACAGTTTCAAAAAAGGGAAATAAAAAAAACTTATTGGGCTTTGGTATCCGGGGAAATAAAAGATGAAAAAGGGGAAATTGTTGCCCCTTTAGGAAGATCGGTATATGAAAGAAAAAAAATGGCAGTCGGTTCTTTTGCAGGGAAAGAAGCAATTACCCGGTTTAAGGTGTTGAAACGTTTTGCGGATTTTACTTTATTGGAAGTTAAGCCTAAAACAGGGCGTACACATCAAGTTCGGGTGCATCTTGCTTATATAGGTTATCCGATATTGGGAGACAGGGATTATTCTTCAAAATGGACTATAGGAGAAAAAAAAATAAAAAGGCAATTATTACATGCGTATGAATTGGATTTTGTACATCCAGAACAAAAAAAAAGAATTAAATTTACAGCGCCGATACCTGATGATTTTAACGAAACATTAAAATTATTGGAAAAAAGTTATAAATTATAAATACGGTGCATTGGTTATATTGGTTTGAATTTGTTGAATTGGTTAAAAGATAAAGGCAGTCCATAGTCCATAGTCCATAGACAACAGATAAAAAGAGAGATAAAAAATAAATACTAAATACTAAATTCGAAATACTAAACCCTCCTTACAGACTGGAGGACAGGCAAATTCAAAATACGAAATACAAAATTCAAAACAAAAGACACAATTAAAGATAGGCACAAAGTTAAAGAAAAAAGACAAAGGTATAAAATAGGATGGATAAAAAACATAAAAAAAATGATGATATCTTTAAGGGAATAATATTTATTATATCCGCTCCTTCAGGAGGGGGAAAGACTACTTTGTGTAAAAGAGTCCTAAAAGTTGTTCCCAATCTTACTTTTTCAATATCGATGACTACCCGTCCGGCCCGTAAGGGAGAAAAAAATGGGAGAGATTATTTTTTCCTCCCGGAAAATGATTTTATTAAAAAAATTAAACAGAAAAAAATGTCTGAATGGGCAACGGTTCATGGTTATTATTATGGAACTCCCAAAGATTTTTTAGAGGATTGTTTGAGTGCGGGAAAGAATGTAATTTCCGATATTGATGTGCAGGGAGGACTAAAAATAAAAGAGAAATACCCTTTAAACAGCGTTCTAATATTTATAATGCCTCCTTCAATGAAGATATTAGAAAAAAGATTACGGGCGAGAAAAAAAGATAACGAAAAAACAATAAAAATAAGATTGGAAAATGCAAGGAAAGAACTAAAAGAAATTAAAAAATATGATTACCTGATTATAAATGATAAGATAGAAAAAGCAACGGAGTATTTAAAAAATATAGTCATGGGAGAACAAATGCGAATGAGAAGTTTTTATTTAAAGAATACACTGAATAATTTTTTTGACTATAATCTAAAAGAATAGGGGGTTGTTTTTTGTAATATTTAAATATTTAAAAATTCATGAAAAGAGGTGGAAAAAATGAGTAATGAAAAAACAGAGTTGTTTGAAGAAATGGTTTTGGATGCAAAGATGTGTAAATATGAGTTAGTGTATTTATCAATCCAACATGCTCGACTTTTAAGGAAGAAAAAAAGTAAAGAATTCAAAAATAATTATTTTCTGGCAAAAGAAGCTCTTCAGAATATACTTTTGAAAAAAGTAAACAAAAAAGAGATTAAAGAGAAATCAGAGAAGGAAGCAATAAGTGACGAAAAGTCTTCCCCAAAAGAAGTAAAGTCTTCTAAAAAGAAAAAGTAAAAAACAAATATTTTTAGTGTTTATAAAAGAACCGATTTTTTATTTAAGAGGGTATAGGTGTGTTAACGAATAAAACTATTGTTTTAGGTATTAGCGGTAGTATTGCCGCTTATAAAATTTGTGATTTAGTCAGGAAACTGGTGAAATTACGGGCAAAAGTGATTTGTGTGATGACCTCTTCTGCAAAACAGTTTGTTACCC